>DATJMX010000076.1 GCA_035508495.1 Candidatus Binataceae bacterium | reverse complement strand
CCCGCACTCGAGCGAGTCGCAGATCGCGCGTGGGGATCTGATTCCGATCGGCGGCGTCGTTCTCTTCGGCGGCATCCTCGGCCCAATCCTGATGTTCCAAGGGCTCGCGCAATTATCCGCCGTCACGGGATCGCTGCTGCTCAACCTCGAAGGCCCGTTCACGGCGCTGATCGCGGTCGGCCTGTTGCGCGAGCATCTGGGAACGCGCGAGAAGTTTGCCGCCGCGGCGATCATGCTCGGCGGAGCGCTGGTGGCATTTCAGCCGGGGCATGTCGGTGGCACCTGGATCGGCGCGCTCGAGATTTCCGGTGCATGCCTGAGCTGGGCTGTCGATAACAATCTCACGCAGCGCCTTTCGTTGCGCGATCCCGTGGCGATTGGACGAATCAAAACGCTGGCCGCGGCCATGTGCGTGTTCGGGATCGGTTTGTTGCACGGACACGGAAGAATCCCGCCCGTTTCCGATCTGATATTTGCAGGGGTGGTGGGTGCGCTCTGCTACGGCGTGAGTATCGTGCTCGACGTGAAGGCGCTGCGCGCGCTCGGCGCCGCGCGCGAGGCCGCATACTTCGCGACCGCGCCATTTGTCGGCGCGATACTAGCCGCGCTGATATTTCGTGAGCTTCCAACCCTGCATCAGTTCGCCGGCGCGATTCTTATGATTGCTGGCGTGGCCGTTTTGCTTCGCGAGCAGCACGCGCATCGCCACATTCACGATGCTCTTTTTCATGATCATCTTCACCTTCACGACGAGCATCATCAGCATCGGCACGACGACGCAGTTTCGGAGCCACACTCCCACCCGCATCAGCACGCGCCGCTCAGTCGCAAACACATTCACGTCTCCGACGCGCATCATCGCCACGTCCACTGAGCGGAGACCACGCCGGGCTCGCTTTTGAGAGCGGATGCGGTTAAGCTCGCGCGCTGGTCATCGCGATGTGACCACGAGTTAATGGGGGAATATCCGCGTCGATGGCATACGATATCCGTCCGCTTTCGTTTGGCGAGATTTCGACCGCGCGTTTCGCGTCCTGATAGACAATGCGTCGATCCTCATCTCCTTGAGCTTAGTCGATGGCATTCCGGGAGGTCTGTTCCTGTCACAGGGACGCAGAGTGCAGGTCGCGACCTTTCCAGTATAGCTTCAGCCTGATTCAAGGAGCATGGTGGCGGACCTATGCAATCTTTATAGCGGCCGGGGCGATCACGAACGTGCCTTCGTTTGGTCTGAGATTTCTCTGGTCATTCATTCCGGTGCTTGGAACGATGTTGCACGGGGTCACGATTTCTATAGGCGCTGCGTACTGGGGCCTGCTCCACGTTCTGTATTACTTCGATCGTCGTTGCAGGGTCGAGGACTTCGATATCCGCTTCCTCGCGGAGCAGGTCAGCTCCGAGATTCCGCCGGTCGCTGTTTCCGACGCCTCCTAAAGGGTATCGGCGCCTCTGTTCCTGTCGCTTTTAGATCTGGATCCAACTACAGTTGTGCGCCGAGTCAGATGGCTGTGACCATCAGTTAACGGGGGATTTAGGCGTCCCATGGAATACGACATTCGTCCGCTGTCATTCGGCGAGATTCTCGACCGCTCGTTTCGCGTTCTGATGGACAATGCGCTGGTTCTGATCGCGATCGCTGCCGTGCTCCTGGTCCCAGTCCGGTTGATGATGTCGGGTGGCAGAATCATGTTCTTCGTCGCCGAGATCGCGGTGCTCGCTGCGGGCCTGCTGGTTCACGCAGCGCTGGTTCACGCGACGACCGAGTGCTATCTCGGCCAGACCGCCGCGGTCGAACAGTCCTATCGATTTGGATGGTCGATTTACTGGCCTTTCATCGGTACGTTTCTTCTCGCGTACCTCGTACCTGCTCTGGCCGTCGTCGTGCCAATGGTCGTTGTGGGCGTACTAATCGCCAAAACGGCACCGTCACCGGCTTTGGCGATCCTCATCGGAGTCGCGGCGGGCGCTATCGTGTTTTTCATCGTCATCCGATGGTCTCTGATTGGACCGATCATGATCGTCGAGCGGCGATACGGGCGCGCCGCGATGAAGCGAAGCAGCGCACTGGTCAAAGGAGCCTGGTGGCGCACACTGGGGATCTTGTTGGCTGCCGGACTCATCATCCAGGTGCCCGCCGCGGTCCTCGGGCTCATTTGGAATTCGATCCCGATTCTCGGAGCCATTTTGACGGGCCTGACGAGCGCGATCGGTTCCGCCTACTCAACTATTGTGCTGGTCCTCTATTACTTCGACCGACGCTGCCGCGTTGAGGATTTCGATCTGAAGCGGCTCGCCGAGCAGGTTCGGGCTGAGAGCACGCAGTTCGGCCCGTCCACTCCCGGAGTTCCTACCGTTGGCTGATGTCTCCGACGGCGCGGTCCGCGATCTTGCTGCGCAAATTCTTTCCCGGCCTGAATTTGCCTCGGCGCGGCCCAGTGCCTCGGACAAGTGGTTCGCTTCGCTCCTGCAACACATAATCGAGTGGCTCAACCAGCTGCTCGGGCTGCATGACAGCGCGCCGGGTCTGTACTGGCTGGTCCTGATCGCGAGCTTCCTGATATTCGCGCTGCTCGTGGCACATATCGCGTGGACGATTTCGATCGCGCTGCGCGCACCCATCCCCGCACCGACGCCGCCGTTTAAAGAGGATAGCGCCAATCCGATTGCCGATGCGGAACGGATGGCCGCAGCGGGCAGCTATCTCGAAGCGGCGCACCTGTTGATGATCGCGAGTTTCCGCACCTTGGCGGAGCGCTTCGTGATCGAGCTTCAGCCCGATCGATCGAATCTATGGATACGGCGGGCACTGCAGGGATCCAACCTCGAAAAGCGGCTCGCGCAGCGCGTCATCGAACTGATCGAGCGCACCGAACGGCACTGGTTTGGCGATCGTGACAGTAAGTCTGAAATCTATACTGAATGGCGGGCGGCGTTCGACGAGCTCGCGCAAGCGATTACGAAATGATCCGTCTGCCGAAGTCCTTTCTTTTCTCGGCTGCGCTTCTCGCCCTGATGCTGCTCGCGCTGAATCTCTGGCTGCAGCGCAACACCTTTATCGAACGATCGAGCACGAGCCTCGGTACGGGCCCGAGCGGATACAAGGGCGCCTTCGAGCTGTTGCAGGAACTCGATTTTACCGTCGCGCGCTCGTATCAGCTCACGCAGCAGGTGCCGCCAACGAAGACGTTGTGGTTTATAGCGCCCGACTTTCTGAGTGAATCCGCGCCCGGATTCCAGGCCGACGTCGATGATCTGACGAGCTGGTTCGAGGCTGGCGGCGTTGCCGTCGTTACGGGTGACGGCGCCAGCGACTGGAAGCGGCTGAATCTGGACGAGAAGCTGGCTGTCGGCAGCAGGACGACGATCGTCGCGGGCGCGATGCTGCCTCGTTCGCGCGTTCTCGCGACCGGCGGCCTGCTTCACTTCAAGCACGCGGGGCAGGGAAATAGTGTGCTGCTGACCGCGGATGGCGAACCTTTTGCTATTGAAGTTAAAGTCGGCGCGGGCCGATTGATCGCGATCGCCGACGGCGGGTTTTTGCTCAATTCGAATATTGCTGATAGCGATGCCAGCCTGCTGCTGGTCGATCTTGCGCGGCACTTTGGCCCGCCCGTCTTCGACGAGCATGCTCACGGCCTCGCCGAGCCGAGCTCGCCGGCGGCGTTGCTGTTACATCCCCGCCTCGCCGCCGCGATCGTCTTCATCCTGATGACTGCGATTCTCTGGATTCTCGAGCAGCGCTCGATACCGCCGCGCACACTGGCCGACGATGATAGCGTAGCACCCTCGCTCGACACGTTCGTTGACTCGCTCGCCGAGCTCTATCGCCGGGCGCGCGATCCGCGCGCTGCTTATCGTGCGTATCGGTCGAACTTTCTACGTCGCGCGCGTCAGCGTCTCTCGCGGGGTCTGGAGGTTTCGGAGCCGGCGGCGATTAAGCGCATCCTTCGTGATAAAACTTTGCCCGATGATGCGCGCCATTGGCTGACGAGTACGGAGTTGCCGTCCACCGAGGCATCTTTCGTACGCGCCGTGCGCGCGCTGGAATCCTGTTCAGGCCCGACGCATGAGCAACGACAAGCTTAGCCGCGATACCGCCTGGGTGGCCGAAGTGTTCGCATCGTTGCGCGCCGCCGTCGGCGCCGCGGTAATCGGCCAGGATGAAGCCGTCCGCTTATCATTTGTAACCTTGTTGTGTTCGGGGCACAGCCTCTACGAAGGCGTCCCGGGGGTCGCCAAGACTCTGCTGGTGCGCACGCTCGCATCGACACTCGGCATCCGCTTCGGGCGAATCCAATGTACGCCCGACCTGATGCCGAGCGACATGATCGGCACCTCGGTTTTTTACGCGAACTCCGGCGAATTCCGCTTTCGGCCGGGTCCCGTGTTCGCCGACCTGCTCCTCGTCGACGAGATCAACCGTGCGCCGGCTAAGACGCAGGCCGCCATGCTCGAAGCGATGCAGGAGCGGTGCGTCACGGTGGATGGCGCCACGTACCCGCTTGGAGAATGGTTCACCGTGCTCGCGACGCAAAATCCCGTCGAGCAGGAGGGGACCTATCCGTTGCCGGAAGCCGAGATCGATCGCTTTCTGTTCAAGATAAATATCGGATATCCGGCTGAGAGCGACGAGCTGCGTCTCGTGGCGCTTCATCATGCGCAGCCCACGTTGACAGAAGGATCGGCGCCGATAATCGCCGCCGACGATCTCGCGCGTGCGCGCAAAATCGTGGATGCAACAACTCTGCGCGATGAGATCCTTGGCTACGCGGTCTCGCTCGTGCGAGCGACGCGCCAGCATCCGTCGATCGCGGTCGGCGCCTCGCCGCGCGCCGCGGTCTGGATGGTGCGGGCGGCGAAAGCCGTCGCCGCGCTCGAAGGGCGCGAGTTCGTCCTGCCCGAGGATGTGCAGGCCGTCATCCGGCCGACGCTATGCCATCGCGTGATACTCGAGCCGGGCGCCGAGGTCGAAGGCATGACGCCGAGCGACGCGATCGACGAAGTGGCGCGCAGCGTGGCCGTGCCTCATTGATGAGATTCACGTGGCCATCGCCGCGGCTGGTGCGCCTCGCGGCGATATGTGCGCTGGGCGCGATTATCGCAATCGCGATTCCATTCTTGACGACGCTCGTCTTCGGCGCTGGTGCGATCATCGCTGCCCTTGCGATCATCGACTGGATCGCGTGCATCGGCGAAACCGCGCCGCGGCTCGAGCGCACGATGCCGTCGCGATTCGTGAAGGGCAGGGCCGCGACAATCAGCTATCGCGTCGAGCGTTCGACTGGCGGCGATACCAGTATCGAAATTCTCGACGAGCTTCCATCGGCATTGGGCGGCGATCTCCAGGTTGTTTCGGGCCTCCTCGCTCGCGGACAGCGACTCGATATATTGCGCGAAGTTGTTCCGGTACGCCGCGGGACTTTTCCCCTGGGTCCGACCCTGATGCTCTGGCAATCGCCGCTGGGACTGTTGCGCATGCGGAGCAAGACGATGCCGGGCCAGTCCGCAGTGGTCCTTCCTGCGGCGTCGATGCCCGAGCGGCGGGGAGTCCTCGACCATCGATCGCTTCAAGATCAACTCGGCGTTAAGCCGCGTCCGCGCAAAGGCGAAGGGCGGGAGTTCGAGTCGCTGCGCGAATACGTGAGCGGCGACGACCCGCGCAATATCGATTGGCGCGCGAGCGCGCGCAACTCGCGGCTCCAGGTGCGCCATTATCAGACCGAGCGGCGGCACACCGTGCTCGTCGTACTCGACACGAGCCGCTTGATGGGCGCGCGGGTCGCGGGTGTTACGAAGCTCGACCATGCGATCAACTGTGCCGCTGCCCTGGCGAGGGCGTCGCTCGCTCTCGGCGATCGGGTTGGCCTCGTCGCGTTCGATCGGCAGTTGCGGCTCCTCGTTCGCCCGCTCTCGGGCCGCGCCGGCGCCGGTGCTCTGGTCGAGGCGACTTCGCCGCTCAGGCCCGCGCCATTTGAAGCGGACTACCGCGTGCTGGTCGAAACGCTGGCGCGCAATCAGAAAAAGCGTTCACTCATTGTCATGATGACGGACTTCGTCGAGGGCGCAGCTTCAGGCGAGCTCGAGAATTACCTAGCGGCGCTCTCGCGGCGGCATCTGGTGATGCTGGTGGCGATGCGCGATCCTATTCTCGGCGAGGCCGACCAGCGTGTCGATGCGATAACCGACGAGGGCATCTATCGCCGGCTCGTGCTGCAGGATCTGCTCACGGAGCGTGAGGCGGTGCTGGCGCGGGTCCGGCGCTGCGGCGCCCAGGTGCTGGATCTCGATCCCGCGCAGGTGACCGCGCCGGTGCTGAATCGCTATCTCGCGGTTCGCGAGGCGGCGTTGATCTGACCAGCCATCGAAGATCGGGCGGCGGTGGCATCCGGCTCAGCTTCCAGACGTAGCGCACGTAGCTTCCGATCGCGCCGAGCGCGATCGCGGCAGCTCCAAAGCGGGCCGCGGTCGACAGCATCGACTGCCGCAAAAAACTTTCGATTATTGCGGCGGCAATCAGCAGCGGCACCGACGCCGCGACCATCTCGAGCGCAGGTTGTGCCGCGGATTTGAGTGCGCGAGAAGTTGATTCGCGTCCAGGCGCGACGATCGCCCGCCCGAGGAGCAGACCTGCGGTAGCACAAAGTGTCACGCCCAGCAGCTCCGGAATCGCATGCGGCAGGAGCCACGCCCAGAACACGAGCCGCAGCGAATCGCGCGAGAAAATCCACGCGAACGCGCCGAGCGATAGCCCATTGTAAAAAACAAATATCAACGTCGGAATTCCAGCCAGCATGCCGCTTGCGAACGCGAGCAGGCCGACGCTCACGTTGTGCACGAAGAGCGCCGCCGAAAAGAACGACTTGAAACCAAGCGCCATCGGCTTGCGTTCGAGAAAATCGGCGCGCGCCTTGGGCGAGTCGATCAAGGTCGCGAGGCGTCCTGCCGGATAGAACGAGGCCGGCACGCAATACGAAGCGACGGCAGGATTCTCAGCTACGATTGCGGCGCCGGCGATCACCCCGGTCAGCATCACGACCGCGACGATCCCTTGTAGCCAGGCCGTCGCGGCCAGCACTTTCGGCATCCCGGCGAAAAAGAAATCCTGTAGCCTCCGTTCGTGTGGGGGCGCAACCTGCAGGCGCGTGTACGCGCGGACGCAGAGGGCGTTGAGATAGCGGATCGCGTCGGGATCGGCCGCATGCATGCGCATCGCGGCCAGTTGCGCGCTCGAAATGCGGTAGAGGCGGGCGAGCTCGCGGCTGTCGTCAAAAGACAGGGTACCGACGATGCGCTCGACGCGGTCGAGCAGCGCCTCGAGTTGTTCACGCGCCTGTCGGGTTCGTGTTATCTGCATGTGAGCGCCCATGAATCATACACCGAACGACGAATCCGGTCCCCTCCATAGCTTCCTGTCGCCCGAGGCGGTTCGGCTCGACCTGCCGGTTTCAGGCCCTGCGCCGCGGATGCTCGCCTATGCGATCGACTTCGTGCTCGTCGGGATAATTCTCATTCTTCTGCTGGTATTCGTGTTCGAGAGCATCCCGTTGGGCGCGAGGCTCGAGCATTGGATACGAGCCGAAATCCTCGACGCCGCACGCAAGCTGGCCGCGGCGAAGCGATCGTCACCGCAGCCGGTGCAGATCCCGGGATTGCTGATGGCGTTTTTTCTATTGGCGCAGTTTCTCGTCGAAATGGGCTACTTCATTTTCTGGGAGATGGTCAGTGGGGGGCGGTCGCCCGGCAAGTATTTCGTGCAGCTCCGCGTCGTGAAGGAGAACGGCGCACCGATCGACATTCGCAGCTCGGTGGTGCGCAACGTGATGCGCCTCGTCGACATGCTCCCCGCCGAGTACCTGATCGGACTCTTGTCGATACTTTTTTCGCCCAGCGCGCAGCGTCTCGGCGATCATGTCGCCGGCACGATCGTCGTGAGGCTCGATCGCCCGGAAGCCGCCGGCGACATGCCGCAGCTCGTTGACGCCACGCCGATAGTGCTGACGCGCGAACAGATCGCGCGGCTCGGTCCGCGCGAGGTCCAGCTGATGAGGCGCGTCCTGCGCCGCGCGTATCAAACACCCTCGACGGCGCGCGAGGCGCTGCTCAGTGAAGTCGCTCATGCGATGCGCCAGCGGCTGGATCTGCCCGAGTCGCCGGGGCTGAGCGCCTTGGACTTTTTGCGTGGCGTACTCGCAGCCGCCGAGCGCGCATCGCGTCGCTAACCGCAGCTGGTTCATAGATGCACGGCTGAGAGACAGCTATGGTTTGACAGTCAGCTACCGCAATCGACTAGATTGTGCACCTACATTTTGACGACGGATCGATACAGTTGGACGAGTGTAGCGCCGGTTGGACGATTCGAGGGGAGTCGGGAAACCATGAGGCGCAAGCAACAGCTCAAGACTAACATCTGGCGAGGAATCTTTGCGGCCGCCTTGATCGGTGCGACTGCGATGCCGGTGCATGCGGCGTCGTTCGTGGTGACCAACGATTTCGACAGCGGCGCCGGCTCCCTGCGCGAAGCAATCATTCTGGCGGACATTTCACCCGATCCTGTCAGCAGCATCACCTTTGCCGCGGCTCTGGCGGGAAAAACTATTATCCTGGATTCGCCCTTGCCGGCGGTCGGGACTACGTTGTCGATCACGGGTCCCACTACATCCTCATCCGGCATTACAATCGACGCGAATCATCTACACCAGATCGGGCTGGTGACCGAGACTGCGAGCCTTACTGTTACTTATGTGACGCTCGCGAACGGAGTCGTCGATCACGATTTCGAGGGCGGCGCGATCGAGAACGACGGTGAGTTGACGGTGATCAAGAGCACCTTCCGCAACAACCGCGGCGGTTTTGGAGGCGCCATAGGAAATATCGGCGGGGAACTGACCCTTGTCGAAAGCACGTTCACGGACAACGTTGCACGGCAGGGCGGCGACGTCTTCGGCAGCGGCACTATCGACGTCACCAATTGCACGTTCTCCGGCAGCAGCGCCGACGGTACCGGCGGCAGCTTCCTTATCGCCGGGGGTTCACTGAGAGTCACCAACAGCACCTTCACCCGCGATATCGGCGGAGGTTTTGGCGGCGCGATCGGCGTGTTGTTGGGATCCGTTGAGCTGAAGGCTACGCTCCTTGCCGACAATTCCAACGGCAGTTGCGCTGCTCCCGACGAAAACGTGATAACCGACGAAGGCTACAATCGCAGCGACGATGCCACTTGCAAATTCACGCAAAGCACCTCGATCAACAACGCCACGGGGCTGAAACTCGATCCTCAGGGCCTGCATAACAATGGCGGACCGACCGAGACTGTTGCGCTGCTCGAGGGCAGCACCGCGAGCGATCAAATCCCGGTGGCGGATTGCACCGACCTCGCATCGGGCGATCCCATCACGACTGACCAGCGCGGCGAGCCGCGGCCCGATCCCGAGGATCTGCCGGGCGGCAGATGTGACATCGGCGCATATGAATTCCAGCAGCCGGCATCGCCGATCGATTGCAGCAACGCCGCGGCGAGCGCTCCTAACCTCGTCGCGCTGGCGCCGGTCTTCTTTCCTGAACAGATCACCGGCGTAGTCGATACTACAGGCGGCTACAAAATCAGCGTCACCAGCGTCGACCAGAGCAAGCCGATACCGGGGTTCCCGCAGTGTCCGAACGCCACAGTAGTTGGCGCGACAACTTTCATTCGCACGACCAGCCAGGGGGCGGGCGGCTTGCTGTACAGCATCGGTTTCACAGCGACTGACAAATCCACCAGCGCGAGCTGCACGCGCACCGTGCCGGTATGCGTCCAGGACTTCGCGCATCGTGGTGAGCCGTGCACCGGCGCCACAATCTACGACGCGACGCGATGCAGATGATCAAAGGCGAGGGCGCCTTCGACTATGCTTCCTCGCTCGTGGCGGTCGTTGAAAAAGGCGTGGTGAAAATAGCGCCACGCGATATGAAGCCGGGGAGTAGTGTTGCCGGCGGGTTGAACGTCGCGCGGGATTATTGCGCCAGTTTCAGGCCGATAAGCCCACGCGACGTGTTGCGCAGCGTCTCAGACGCTGCGGTTGATCCTACAACCTGCCGGTGAGCAGCAGCACGACCAGGACGATCACCACAACGCCGCCAATACTGACGCCGCCGACCGGACCGTACGCATAATAACCGCCGCCGCCACCGAGAAGCAGGACCAGCAAAAGTACGAGAAGTAGAAGGGACATAGGATCCTCCTGATTGAAAGCTTCAACAAATACGCGCCGCTTCGACTCCCGCGGCGCGCAAGCTCAGAACCTAGCAGTGCCCATGCCATCGCATTGGCGAGCGCAAGGCGTGCGAGGATTCAGTAAACGCGCGACTGCGATCGCGCTTGCCGACGAATATTCCAAGAACCGGAAAGATTTACCGGCGCGGCAAACGCAGCATCGCTTTCAGCGAAATTCGATTTGATCGCCGATCTCAGTAAGCGCGCGACGCGTGGCACCCGCCTGAATTTCGAGTGCCTTGCGCGCACCCAACGCGATCGACGATACGCGCCACGGCTTCAGCTCACGATCGATTCCGATCACACGATCGCGGCCGTCGAGGAAAACGATGTCGATGGCGAACTTCATAAAGAACATGTGCATCCACATGAACGGGTTGAACCGGCCATTGATGAAGAGCATCCCCTCGCCGTCGCCGAGGCCGTCACGCCCGAGCAGACCGCGGCTCTGTCCTCGCAGACCGCCGGCATTCTGAAGCCGCTCGCAAAGAATCGTGTCGCGAGTGCGATTGATCGCCCGCAGAGCCACCGGCTCCCCGTTTTTGGCGTGCATTTGTAGCCCTGTCTCGCCATCTAATCATGTAATAAAATCGCTGAAGCTACATGGGATATTTGCCTATATTCCTCGACGTCACGGGGCGGCGATGCGTTGTCATCGGCGGCGGCGAAGTCGCCGAGCGCAAGATCGCTTCGCTGCTCGAAGCCGGCGCCGAGGTGATCGTGATCAGCCCTGAGGCGACCGGCGCGATCGCGAACTGGGCCGCGGCGAAGCGCATCGCGCATTTCGCGCGCGCATGCCAGCCCCGCGACATTGCAAATGCATCGTTGATCTTTGCCGCGACGGATGATGCGGCGCTGCATCGCGCGATCGCGAGCGAGGCGCGCGCGGCGGGTATCCTGATAAATGTCGCCGATGAGCCCGAGCTATGCACCTTTATCGCGCCAGCGGTCGCGTCGCGCGGCGCGCTGCAAATCGCGATTTCGACTTCAGGTGCGGTTCCAGCTTTGGCCGCGCGCGTTCGCCGCGAGATCGAAGAGCAGATCGGCATCGAGTACGCGATTGCGCTTCAGATCCTGGGCGCCGCCCGAACTTGGCTGCGCACGCGAATTGATAGTCAGCCTGAACGGGCGCGAATCATGAAGGCGCTGGCCAACTCTGACCTGCCCGCGCATATACGACGCGAAGATCCCGCGGCTATCGACATTGTACTCGCGAACGTGATTGGTGAAGGCGCGAGCCTTGCCGCAATCGGCATCGAGTTGCCGCTCCTCAACTCAGCCGCCGCGCACGCCGTCTCACGCTGACACTGAAAAATGAGTTCGAGCTGGCAAATCGCGATTCTCGGATGCTACGCGCTCGCTGCGGTCCTCTTTGCCTTCGATCGCTACCAGCCCGGCACCCGCGCGTCGCACCTCGGCCTTCTCGCGCTGGGCGCGGGCGCGATTCTTCACGCCCTCCTGCTCGCCGCGAGCGGCATCCAGGCGGGCAATATTCCCGTCGCCGATGTGGGGCAGGCGCTTTCGTTCCTCGCGTGGCTAACCGCGCTGGTCGGACTCGTGATGATCGTGCGTTCGCGGATGGTCGTCGTCGGCGCGTTCCTGGCGCCGGCTGTAACGATCGCGTTCGCTGCCGCATCGATCCTTATGCTCAAAGACGCGCGTATCGTGATACCGGGTCCGCTGCGCAGCGTGTGGCTGCCGATTCACGTGACGCTCGCGATCCTCGGCTACACGATGTTCGTGCTGGCCGCGAGCGTGAGTATCGTCTATCTCGCGTTCGAAAAGCGGCTCAAGGCGAAGCGCGCGCGGGGTCCTATCGAGGACGGCTTGCCGAGCCTCGAGAAGCTCGATCGCATCAACTATCGGTTGCTCGGATGGGGTTTCGCGATGCTGAGTCTCGCGATCATCTCGGGCGCTATCTGGGCCGACGCGACGTGGGGGCACTTCTGGTCGTGGGACCCGAAGGAGTCGTGGTCGTTGGTGATCTGGATTCTCTACGCCGGGTTGCTCGAATCGCGATTGACGGTAGGATGGCGCGGCAGGCGCGCCGCCGCTTTGACGATCGTCGTATTCGGCGTGCTGGTCGGTTCGTTTGTGGGCCTGAACCTGATATTCCCGGGTAAGCACGGGGGAAGCTTCGGCTGAGATGGAACAGACACTCTTCATCATGGGCGTGAATCATCGCTCGGCGCCGGTCAGGGTGCGCGAGCAGCTCGCCTATTCCGATGATGAGATTCCGGCCGCGCTGCGCCGCCTGGTTGCCGCGTCGCCGCTGGTGGCCGAGGCCGCGCTGCTCTCGACCTGTAATCGGGTCGAGGTCGTTGGCGTGACGACGGAGCCGACGCGCGCCGCCGAGGCGACCGTTGCGTTTCTTTCCGCCGATCGCGGCGTTGAGGCGGCGCTCTTTTCCGATGCGATCTACTGGCACGCGGGTCTCGATGCGGCCAGGCATCTGTTTCGCGTCGGCGCGAGCCTCGATTCGATGGTTATCGGCGAGCCGCAGATCCTGGGCCAGCTCAAGACGACCTATTCGCTCGCCGCGCAGGCGAGCACCGTCGGCCCCGTGCTCCATCGCGCGTTCCACAAAGCTTTTTCGGTCGCCAAGCGCGTGCGCAAGAGCACCCTCATCGGGCACGGCTCGGTTTCGATAAGCTCGGCCGCGGTCAGCCTCGCGTCGCAGATCTTCGACACGCTCAAGGACAAGACTGTGATGCTGATGGGCGCTGGCAAGATGGCCGAGCTCACGGCGCGGCAGCTCAAGTCGCTCGGCATCCAGTCGCTGCTCATAACCTCGCGCACTTTTGATCGCGCGGTCGCGATGGCGCGCGAGCTGGGCGGCACCGCCGTTCCGTTCGACAGCTACAAGCCGTATCTGAAGCTCGCCGACGTGCTGATCGGTTCACTATCACTTACCAAACCCATCCTCGGGCCCGATGAATTCGACGCCGTCGTCAAGGAGCGTCGCTATCGTCCGATTTTTCTCATCGACATGGGCGTGCCGCGTAACTTTGACGAGCGCCTGAATGCGATGGCGAACGTTTATCTCTACGATATCGACGACCTCGGCGCGGTGGTGATGCGGACCAAGGGCGAGCGCGAGCGTGAGGCGGAAAAGGCCGAGCAGATCGTCGGGATCGAGCTCGAATCTTTCGCGCGCTGGCTCGCGGGCCTCGACCTCGTGCCGACCATCAAGGACATCCGCTACAGTATCGACCGCCTGCGCGACGCGGAGATCGAGCGCAATCGCGGATGGCTCGCGGCGCTGGATCCCGCCGAGCGCGAGCGCGTCGAAACTCTCACTCGCAGCCTCACTAACAAACTGTTACATCGAATTCTCTCGGGCCTGCGCAAGCGCGGCGAGAGCACCACCGACGCGGCCGCCACGGCCGACCTCGCGCGGCAGCTCCTGCTCGAGGACCTGGCGCGCGGCCACGACGAACTCGACGATGACGACGGCGATCCTGAAGACCTCCTCGACTGATCGCGCGGCGCGCTCCTGATGGCGTCGCATCTGCGGATCGGCTCGCGGCCCAGCGCTCTCGCGCTCGCGCAGACAGGTCTCGTGCGCGCCCGCGTCGAGGCGCTGCTGCCCGGAATCGCGATCGAGATCGTCGAGATTCGCACCAGCGGCGACCAGTTCGCGAACGCGTCGCTCGCGCAGGTCGGCGGCAAGGGCCTGTTCATCAAGGAACTCGAGCAGGCGCTGGTCGATCGGCGAATCGATATCGCAGTGCATTCGATGAAGGATCTTCCCGCGCGGCTGCCGGCGGGATTTCGAATCGCGGCCGTGCCGGAGCGCGAGGACACGCGCGACGCGCTCGTTACACGTGACGGTATCGCTACGCTCGAATCGCTGGCCCTCGACGCGCGGCTCGGCACTTCGTCGTCGCGCCGCAAGTTCCAGGCGCTGCGAAAAAATCAGGGGCTTAAAGTGGTCCCATTGAGAGGCAACGTTGACACGCGGCTTCGCAATGTCGCTGCGGGCGCGCTCGACGCGATTATTGTCGCGATGGCGGGGCTGAGAAGGCTCGGACGCGTCGATGTAAAGCCGATTGCGCTCGACGAGCGCGATTTTATCCCGGCCGGCGGCCAGGGCGCACTCGCGATCGAGGCGCTTGCCGGGCGCCATATCGGCGGATCCGACGAGATCGAGCGCGCGATGGCGCAACTGAATAATCCGCGCATCGCATACGAAACCGCCGGCGAGCGCGCGTTTCTGGCCACGCTCGGCGCGTCATGCGTAACGCCCGTGGGAGTGAAGGGCACGATCAACGGCTCGTCGCTCGCGCTGGGCGCGATGCTGTTCAGCCCCGACGGCGCGCGCGAGATGCTCGAATCGGCCGACGAGCCTCTGGATTCCGATCTGGCGCCGTCCGCCGCCGAGGCCGCGGGCGCCCGCCTGGCCGAGTCGATGCTGGCGCGCGGCGCGGACGCGATGCTCTCCGATGCGTGAAGTGCGGAGTAAGGTTTTCCTCGCCGGAGCGGGACCGGGAGCATTCGATCTGATCACGATGCGCGCGGTCGGCGCACTGAGCCGCGCCGACGTTGTTATCTACGACTATCTCGTGAATCCCGAACTGCTCCGCCTCGCGCCCAACGACGCGAAGCTGATCTACGCGGGCAAGAAGGGCGGCGGCGACGGCAATATCGATCAGGGCGCGCTCAACCGGATGCTCATTGCCCACGCACGCAAGGGCAAAACAGTCGTGCGCCTCAAGGGCGGCGATCCTTTCATCTTCGGCCGCGGCGGCGAAGAGGCCGAAGCGCTCGCGCGCGCACGTGTTCCGTTCGAGGTGGTCCCGGGCGTCACGTCGGCGATCGCGGCGCCCGCGTTTGCCGGAATTCCGCTGACGCATCGCGACTTCGGCTCGTTCGTGACCTTCGTTACGGGACACGAAGACGAGCGCAAACGCAAAGGCGCGATTCCATGGGAGAGCCTTGCTACCGCCGCGCGCAGTGGCGGGACGCTCGTGCTCCTGATGGCGACAGCGAGGATGCGCGCGACGCTCAAGCGCCTCGTTGACGGCGGCCTCGCAGGGGCGACGCCCGCGGCTGCTGTTCAATGGGGAACGACCGCCGCGCAACGCACGGTATCGGCGACGCTCGCGACCCTGGCCGATGCCTGCACGCGCGAGCGAATCGGCGCGCCGGCCGCGATTGTCGTCGGGCGATGCGCCGAGTTGCGCCAAGCGCTCGCGTGGGCTGAGAAGATGCCGCTCTTCGGACGCCGGATCGTAATAACTCGGGCGCGCGACAAGGCCTCGGTCTTTGCCGCCGAGCTCGCTCGGCTCGGCGCGGAAGTGATCGAGTTTCCGACGATCGAGACCGCACCGCCATCGAGTTTCGCGACGCTGGACCGCGCGATCAAAGCGATCGATCGCTTCGACTGGATCATCTTCACGAGCGCAACGGGAGTTGAGGCGTTCGTCGAACGACTCAAGACCCTCAAGCGAGACATCAGATCGATCGGTAGAGCGTCGATCGCCGCGATTGGCCCAGCTACGGCGGAGCGCCTTCGCGACTACGCCTTGAACGTCGCGGCGATGCCGGCAGAGTTCCGCGCCGAGGCGATTATCGATGCGATTGGCGCCAGGAAAATCGCCGGAGCGCGTATCCTGATTCCTCGCGCCCAAGTTGCGCGCGAGGTACTGCCGAAACTTCTGCGCCAGAGCGGCGCGCGCGAGGTAGTCGTCGCGCCCGCGTACCGAACCGTTCAGCCCAAGGGGCAGGGTGTTGATCGGCTGCGCACGCTGACCGCATCAAACGACATCGATCTTGTGGCGTTTACAAGCTCGAGCACGGTTGCGAACTTTTCTGCGATGCTCGGCAAGAATGCGCGTGGACTGAAAGCTGCCGCGATCGGGCCGATCACGGCGGACACCGCCCGGCGTGGCGGCTTCGACGTTGTTGTCGAACCCGCTGACTACACGATTCCAGCGCTGGTCAACGCGATTTGCCGCCACTTCGAGCGCGCCCGTGCGAACGCGAACGCGTCTGCGTAAGCGATGCGAGCGTTATATAATCGCGGCCAAGGAGCCTTTCGATGGCATTTCCGGTAAACCGTCCGCGACGTCTTAGAAGAACCGAAACCATGCGCAGGATGATGCGCGAAACGCGCCTCGCGCCCGAGGATTTCATCCTGCCGCTCTTCGTCTGTCCCGGCCGCGACGTGATGAAGCCTGTCTCCTCGATGCCCGGCGTCGCGCAGATGTCCGTCGATAACATCGTCGCCGAGGCGCGCGAGACTTACGCAGCCGGCGTGCCTGCCGTGATCCTGTTCGGTATCCCGGAGCATAAGGACGCGACCGGAACGTCGGCGTGGAACGACGATGGCGAAGTCCAGCGCGCGATCGGCGAGATCAAGGAGCGCGTTCCAGGGATGGCGGTGATCACGGACGTGTGTCTGTGCGAATACACCGATCACGGTCACTGCGGCGTCGTCGAAAACGGCGATGTCGACAACGATGCGACGCTGGAACTCCTTGTGCGCGAGTCGCTTTCTCATGCGCGCGCAGGCGCCGATATCGTTGCGCCTTCCGACATGATGGACGGGCGGGTCGGCGCGATCCGCGACGCGCTCGACCAGGAGGGCTTCCACAACACCGCGATCATGGCGTACTCGGCGAAGTTCGCGTCCGCCTTCTACGGTCCGTTTCGCGAGGCTGCGGAATCGGCGCCGCAATTCGGCGATCGCCGCTCATACCAGATGGATCCTCCTAACGGCGACGAGGCGATCCGCGAGGTCATGTACGATATCGAGGAAGGCGCCGATATCGTGATGGTCAAGCCCGCGCTGCCGTATCTCGATCTGATCTGGCGGGTGAAGCAGGAATTCGGCGTGCCGCTCGCGGCCTACAACGTGTCGGGCGAGTACTCGATGATCCGAGCCGCGGGAATCAACGGCTGGCTCGACGAAAAGCGCGCCACGATGGAAGTGCTGACAGCAATCAAGCGCGCGGGCGCGGATTTGATCCTCACGTATTTCGCGAAGGAAGCTGCGCGCGAGCTCGCAGGCAAATGAGAATTTACCACTAAGATCAAAAAGGCACTAAGGCGAATCGCGCTCAGAGCACGATTCGCTTTGTTCCTTTTTGATCGAAGGAACCTTTGTGCCTTTGTGATCTTAGTGGTTAGTCTTCCTGCTGTTCATGGGCTGATTGACACAATTGACATGAAATCCTACCGTTAGGTTAGGTCGTGCCTCAAACGCGTTCAGCTTGGGGGGGGTGAATGTCAGCTAATATGCCGTCATGCCCCAGTCTGGCACAGTCGCTCTCTTGTTCACGCATATCGTCGAATCCGGCGATTATGAGCTGAGCGACGACGAAGCGCGCGACAACCTTTATCAGATTCATCACAAACTGATGACCGGAGCGATCGATGCCGGCGGCGGCCAGGAGCTGCAATGGCTCGGCGACGGCGTGCTCGCATCGTTTTCCTCGACCGCGGATGCGGTGCGCAGCGCGATCAACATGCAGCAGTCGGCACGGCGCATGGATCGCAGCCGCAGGGTTGAGCTTCAGATCGGGGTGCACCTCGGCGAAGTGCTGCGCCGCCAGGAGGGCTACTTCGGAACTCCGCTGGTAGTAGCGCGCAGGCTGTGCGATCTCGCCGACAGCGGACAGATCGTATGCAGCGCGATGGTCGCGGACGTCCTGTCCTCGCGGCAGATGTTCCGCTTCGAGAGCCTGGGCGACATCAAGCTCAAGGGTATCGAGCAGCCGATGGGCGTTTGCGAAGTGCTGTACGAACGCAACGACCCGGGCGCAATGATTAACCAGACGCCGTTTGTCGGGCGCGCGCAGCAGCTCGCACGCCTGACCGCGAAACTTGACGAGGCCGTCCGCGGTACGGGCTCGATCGCGATGGTTCGCGGTGAGCCCGGAATCGGCAAAAGCCGGATGCTCGAGGAATTCAGCGACCAGGCGCGCGCCAGCGGCGCAATAGTTCTCCGCGGCGCGAGCTATGATGGCGAATGGCAGGCGCCTTACGGACCTTTCGCCGAAGCGATTCTGGCGTATTCGCAGACCGTGCCTGCGAGCGATCTCGCTGCGGCGCTCGGCTCGCGCGCCGGGATCGTCGCGCGCATCGCACCGCGCGTGCGCGAACTGCTCGGCGATCTTCCGGAGCCTGTTGTGCTCGATAAAGATGAAGAGCGTGTGCGGCTCTTCGACGCCGTCAGTCAAGTCCTCATCGCGATTTCGAAAACCAGTCCGCTCGTCCTGATCCTTGACGATTTGCATTGGGCGGATCGCGGCACGGTGGCGCTGCTCAATCATGTTTCGCGCTTTACCGAAAGCAATCCGATTTTCCTGATTGGCGCATACCGTGATGCCGAGGTCGGTCGGGCTCATCCGCTCTCTCCTGCGCTGGCCGCCTTCAGCCGCGCCGCCAATTTCGAAGCGATCACGTTAAGCGGCCTTCAGCGCGAAGAGCTGGCGAGCCTCTTGAAAATTATCGGCGACGACGACGCGCCCACGGACCTGATCGAGGCCTTCAATCACGCGACCGAAGGTAATCCGCTGTTCTTCCGCGAGCTGCTGCTGCATCTGTTCGAAGAAGGAAAAATTCTCCAGCAGGGTTCAGGATGGAACGCGCGCCTCAAAGTCGAGGAGCTCGGCATCCCCGAAGGAGTCCGCCAGGTAATCGGAAGACGGCTGCTGCGACTATCCGAGGACGCTAACCGATTGTTGAGCGTGGCATCGGCCTTCAACGGATCGTTCGACATCGATGTAGCCGCGTCAGTTGCGGGATTGAGCGAGAGCGCAGCGCTCAACGCGATCGATGAAGCGCTGGACTCGCAGTTGCTGCGCCCAGGCGCGGGCGCCGATGCGTTCGACTTCACTCACGCGCTAATCCGCCACACCCTTTACTCGGAATTGAACCCCGCGCGGCGCACCCGGATGCATCGCCGGATTGCCGAACAAATGGAGCGTGCCTGGAGCGAAGGAACTTCGGCTCACGCCGCCGAGCTCGCTTACCAGTTCTGGCGCGGCGCGTCGCCGTCGCATCCGGCGCGCGGAGCCGAATATGCGATCGCCGCGGCCGACAATGCGGAAGCGGCCTACGCTCATGACGAAGTCGGCGCCTTCCTCGGAATTGCGCTGGAATTGCTCAATGCCAACGATCCTCGGCGGGCAGGCTTGCTCGGTCGGCGAGCAAGCGCGCTCGCGTGGACCTTGAACCCTGACGAGGCGCTGGAGCTCGCGCGCGAGGCGGGCCAACTCGTTGGTCGCGAAGGACCTGAAGCGGCGGCGGCGTATTATGAGCAAACCGCTCGCACGCTGCTCAGCGCTGGATGCACGCGGGCGGCGTGGGAAATGGCGGCCGAAGGACTGAAGCATCACAGCGATACTCGCGATTTCAGGTGGGCGAGCCTCACTGAAATCGATACGTTCCGCAAAGAGGCGGCCGATCCCGAGAACCCCGGAATCCGTATCGATTCGATCGAAAACCGTGAGCTTTACACCGTCCTGAAAAGTCTGCCGCGCGAGCAACTCGATTCTCGCAACTTCGAGATTCCCTTCGAATCGCGTGACGAAGTTATTAGCGACACGTCGCAGCCGCCCCGAGCGCTCCTGATGCTGGCCGGAGATTTCCGGCGCAGCCTGCCGATGCAACAGCTAGAAGCGGCCGAAGATGAGCAGCGCGGCGCGATCGCGCGGGCTACGCGAGGTTGGAGCGATGTCGCGCGATGCCATTTCGCGCTCGGCAACTTCAACGAGGGCCGCGCCGCGCTCGATCGCGCCGTGAAGCTGTCCGCGCGGATGACAACTCCGAGCAGCGTCGGGCTGCTCAGCCTCGTTGCGGCCGAGGGCGAGATGCATTACGCGACCGACGACGGCTGGGAGCAGATGCTGGCGAATTCCGCCGCTGTTTCATTCATCCAGGGACCAGGCGCAGAGAGCAAATGGGCCTCGGCGATGATCAATGCATATGCGTCCTACCTGCTGGCGCAGCTGGGGCAGACTGAGATGGCGCTCGAGCGGGTGGCGATGCTGCCCGCGGCGCTGGAGCGTGGCGCGCCGTGGGATCGGACCTACACCTCGATGGCGTGCGTCGCGGTCGCCACGATGTGGATGCTGAATTCGAACGCGCACGCGGAAATGTTCGAGCGCAACATCCGCCTAAAGGTGCTGGCGCCTGACTTTCGCGCGCCTGTCAGCGACGGCCGTTTATCGCTGGCGCGTCTCTGTGCGCTCCAGGGTCGATATGACGATGCTGCCGTGTGGTTTGCCCAGGCGCGCCGGGTCCTCGACGAGCAGGGAGCGCGGCCGCTGCGTGCAATAACCGATTTCGACGAATCGCTGATGTGCATCCGCGCCGAGACGCCCGGCAAAGCGCTCGCATTGCTCGACAACGCCTTGGAGCAGTTCCGTCGCCTCGGCATGACCGGCTGGCTAAGGCGGGGTGAACAACTGCAATTGCAATTGCGCGCCGCCCCGCCCCCGCTCGCATCCGATCCGGAAACAGATTCACCACCAAGGCACAAACAGATTTACCACTAAGATCGCCAAGGCACTAAGACGAATCGCGCTCAAAGCACGATTCGCTTTATTCCGTTTTTGATTAAGGGGACGTTGAAGTTTATCAGGAGGCTGAGTCGCCGGTTGGGCAGCTTGAGGTAGCTCAGGAGTTGCGCCTCGAAGACGGGAATCATCCGCGCGACTGATTTATTTCCACAATGACTGAGTCTGCTACTAGCAGATAGATGCGAAGTCCCGCTTCGACTTCAATCTTCTTCTAAACCATTGGAATTGGTATTTGCGATCGACACTCAACGTTGCGAAGCGAGAGTTCATGGACGAGACAGGCCTCGTAAACCCACCCCAGCAAGCCAGGCCCGAGAGCCTTATGGAGCTCAAGCGCAGCATCGACTACCTCGGAAGCAACACGTTCCATCTCAACCGGAATCGGTTCGAAGTCCCTACCCCCCCTTTGTGCCTTTGTGATCTTAGTGGTTAGGGTTTTCTGCTCTTCCAGCGGCCTACGACCTAACGCGACAGGAACACGGGGCAGGGCGCGTTGCGGAGGACGTATTCTGTTGTCGAGCCGAGCACCATCTCGATGATTCTGCTGTGGCCGTAGGCGCCGATGAATAGCAGGTCGGCCTCGTGCTCCTTGAGGAAGCGGATGATCTCTTCGTTCGCATGGCCCTGAAGCAGTTTGAACTCCGCTTTGGGCGTGTAGGATTCGAAGTAGGTGCGCGCCTCGTCGAGCGTGCGCTCGCCCAGCTTGAGGTCGCGCGCCACCGTGATCACGGTCAGCGGCACATCGAGGCCGTTGGCGAACTCCGCCGCGAAACGCATCGCACGTGAGGCTCGCTCGCTGCCGTCGTAGGCGAGGACCGGCTTGCGGATTTCGCGATAGACATTGGGCGAGATGAAGAGCGGGCGCGGGCATTTGCGCGCGACGCTCTCGGCCGTCGATCCGAGGAGGCCCGTAGAAAAGCGCTCGTTGATTCCGCGATGGCCGATCAGAACCAGGTCGGCGCTGCGGGCGCGCTCGCAAATCTGGTTGGCAACGATGCCCATGTCGAGCACGGTTTCGGCGGTGATATCCTCGCGCTTGGCCGCCTCGTCGAACTGGTCGAGCAGGGTGCGGCCGCGGCTCGTCAGCACCTCGCGCATCTTCGACGAGAAGTCGAGATATGGCTCCAATCCGAGCGAACCTGATATATCATGAAAGAAGGATCCTTCGATCGAAACGATATCGACCACATGCAGGCCGATCAAAGTCGCAGCGAACTTCCGCGCCAAAGCAAAGGCGTAGTTCTGCGCGACGCCGGAATGCTCGGAGGTATCGATGCCGACGAGGATTTTCTTGATCAACAGCGGAGCCTCCGTCCCGGTTCCGCGATAGCACGCGCTTCGGTCGAGCCTCAAGAGGCGAGGTTCAAGGGCAGGCAGAGGGCAGTCTGGATGAGCGAGCAGCAGAAAGAGTCGAGGTTGATGCGGTTGGTGAATGAGCTGGCGGAGGCCGCGACCCGGGTCGGGCTCGAAGTCCGGCGCGAGCGACTTCTGCGCGAGGTCGGTTACCGTGCGCGCGGCGGAGCATGCCGCCTGCGCGACAAGAATATGGTGATTCTCGATCGCGAGCAGCCGCCGCACGAGCAGCTCGAAGTGCTGGCGGAAGCACTGCGCTCTCGCGACTGCGAAGGTGTTTATCTGTCGCCCGCCGCGCGCCGCGTGATCGGCGCGGAAGGCGGCACTGCATCCTGAAGTTATTTCGATGGCGCGAATTTTAGAATCGACATCGGGTAATCGCTCCTCCCAGGCGCAATCGCGGCAAAGCGCCGAAGAGCGGATGTTGATGTTTCATGCGCGGCTCAAGGAGCGCGGCCTCAAATCCACGGGCCAGCGCGACGATATCGCGCGCGTCTTCTTCGAGATGGGCCGCCATATCAGCGCCGAAGAGCTCTACGCCGAAGTCAAGAAGATCAACCCGCACGTCGGCTATGCGACGATCTACCGCACGCTCCGTCTGTTGAAGGAATGCGCGCTCCTTTACGAGCGGCACTTCGACGAAGGTCAGGCGCGCTACGAGGCGGTCGGCGAGCGCCATCACGATCACTTCATCTGCGAACGCTGCGGCAAGATCATCGAGTTTGAAAACGACGATATCGAGCGGATGCAGGAAATCATCGCCCGCGAGCTGAAGGCCACGCTCACGCGGCACAAGATGGAACTCTACGGCATCTGCGCCGAGTGCAAAGCCGACCAGCGCGCCTGAGCGCGGCGTTGGAAAATCGTGTCGCTCCGCTCTAGAATCCGCTTCACATCCTGATTGCTCCGCGCCAGTTCGGCGCGGACCCGAACATCAAGTGAGGTCGCGATGGATCAGCGTCCACGCATGCTCGAAGGCTTCCGCGTTCTCGATTTCACGCACTATGTTGCCGGCCCCACCTGCTCGCGAATCCTGGGCGAGATGGGCGCCGAGGTGATCAAGGTCGAGCGCAGTCCCGAGGGCGACCATGTGCGCCTGATGGGCCTCGTGCGCGACGGCATGAGCTCCTACTACTTCCAGCATAACCATTCGAAGAAGAGCCTCGGCCTGAATCTGCAGGACCCGCGCGCCCGCGAGCTGATCCTCAAGATGATCCCGAAGATCGACGTCGTGGTGGAAAACTTCGCGCCCGGCGTGATCGCGCAGATGGGCTTCGGCTACGAGGCGCTGCGCAAGATCAACCCGCGAATCGTGATGTGCTCGGTGTCGGTTGCGGGACAGGACGGTCCACTCAGCTACAAGCCCGGCTACGACTATCTCGGCGCGGCGCTCTCTGGAGTGCTCGAGCAGATTGGCGAGCCTGATCGCTCGCCGACCGTTCCTGCGATGGCGATCGGCGACGTCTCGACGGGAGTTGCGGCCGCCATGGCGGTCGGCTTCGCGCTGCTCAATCGCGAACGCAGCGGCGAAGGCCAGTACATCGATGCGACCCTGCTCGACACTTACTTCCATATGCATGAGCTATCGGTGCCGGTGGTTTCGTTGCGCCCCGGTAAGTGGGTGCCGAAGCGCGGAGGTTCGTTGCATCCGACGGGATGCCCCTGCGGCGTTTATCGCGCGCCTGACGGCGACATGTTCCTCATCGTGCAGCAGCATGAGATGCCGCGGCTGTGGCGCGCGATGAAACGGCCCGACCTGGCCGACGATCCGCGCTTCAAGACCAATCGCGATCGCTTGAAGAATGGCCAGGAGTTCAAGCGCGTGTTCGAGGAATGGCTGGCCTCGATGGGCACGCGCGCGGCCGCGCTCGCCGCGCTCGACGCCGAGCGCGTCCCATGCGCGCCCGTGCTCAAGGTCGAGGATGCAATGCAGGAGCCGCATCTGCGAGAGCGTAAGACCGTGCGGCGCGTCAAGAATGCGCAGATCGGCGAGTTCGACATTCCTGGGATGCCGGTGAAGTTCTCGACTTGGCCGACCCGAACCGATTTGAAAGCCTCACGCGTCGGCGAAGACAATGCCGCAATCCTGAAGGAAGTGCTCGGCATGTCGGACGCGGAAATCGACAAGCTCCGCATTGACAACGTGTTGATCGAGGCCCCGGCGCCCGCCGCGAAGCCCGCCTGACGGCGATGCCGATCCGCACGATCCGCGAAGCGCTGCGATTCATCGAGCGTCACGGGATCGTGCTCGAATCGGCACGCAGCAAGGTTCCGGATCTCGCAAGAGAAATCGCGGGCGAAGAAATTCGTGGAAGCTGGTGGAGTCATCCGCTGGCCAACGAAATCTACCTGCTGCTGGAAAAGGTGCGTGACTCAGAAGACGTGCTCGTCTGCCGGCTCGTCGATGGCAAAGTAACCTTCGTCCATCGCCGCCTTTGGCCGGCAATCGTCTGCCTGGCAGATCGCTTCGATCCCGTCCGCATAGCCGCAATCCACGAAGAGCACACCACGTCGGGCAAGCATCGCGCGATCGCAATTGATTTCCCAAAATGGGTCCCGGCGGAAACGATGAAGCTCGCAGTGAACCTGACGCGGGAGAGTGCCGAATCCGTTCTCGCCGGAGTACTCCCCGCCGGTAAAAACGGCGGGTGAGGGAGCCTGCGGCGGGAACGAGCAGAAGTCTGGCTGTTAACATTCTGCCAAGCTTCGAGCGCTGCCCCCCTCACCCGCGCGTCACTGCGCTTGCGAAAAAGATTCGCGAGCGCACACGACCTCTGGCGCTTTGCGGGCGAGGTTATTCGGAGAGGTTCATGGTAGTAAGTAATTCTTATGAAACACGCGGGGCCGCAGGCGCTGGATCAGCTTGAGCCTATAATTGTCGAATTACGCAAGCTGCCGGGATTGCGCGAGCGTAAGCGCGGCGCGTTTTATCTTGGCTCCGTGGGATTTCTGCACTTCCATGAAGACCCGGCGGGATTTTTTGCCGATCTGAAAATCGATGGCGATTTCATTCGACTGCCGGTGAACAGTCAAAAGGAAATCGATGCGCTGATTCGCCGCGCGGCGGCCGAGGTTAAGAATGTCGCGAAACGTCGGACGATGAGCGCCGCGAGCGCTTCAGTTGCGCCGCGGCGCGCGGGAGCGCCTCGGGCCCGGCGCGATGCTTGAGCTGCATGTCGTTGCCGCAATACGGACAGTTTACGTCGCTCCACTTTACGTTGCGCCCGCAGAACGGACATTTGTAGCGGCGGCGCGCGACGAGCCAGAAGTAGAGCGCCGTCAAGCCGACCATCGCGAGGCCGATTAGTATCTGCTTCATCGAACGGCGCTAGGCGACTCCTTCTTTGAGCGCTTCTTCAAGCGCGCCGATATTGACGTGATGCCCCTTCGCCATCACGACCAGGAATGCGCGCAGCTCGGGATCGCTGAGCGAGTCGAGCTGCTCCTCGATCTTGCGTATTACCCATCGCTGCCCGCGGTTGAGCAGCTCGAGCTTGCCGCGAAAATCGCTTATCGCGCGGACCTTCTCGACGAAGTCTCCCGTCCTGGTCGACGGATGCCCGCCGAGGCGGCGCACATGCGCCGCAAGCTCGCCCGCATAGTAGCCCTCGTGTGGCCGACCTTCTTCAGCAGCTCGCGCAGCTCAAGCGACTTCGCCTCTGCTGTCAGCTCGTGCAGGACGCGGCCGCCGGCGCGCTCCGCCTCGCCCATCAGGTTGAGAAAACTCTCGAGTTGGGAGTCCATCGCTGAGTCCTTTCGCGAGATTTCAGTCGCTTCGACGTTAGCATCGCCGGCCCGCTTCGCCCAAAGCCGTCAGAGGATCGGCACGATCGGACAATAAGCCGCGACGAACGAGCCCCTGGTGCGAATCGCTTCGCTGATGAACTGCAGCAGGGGACGAATCGCGCCCACCGCGGGAATCCGCGTCGTTGCCTGGATGCGCTTGCTCGCGATCGCCTGCAAGATTCCGGGCGGCGCCGGCAGCTCTTCGATCGGCATCACTTGGTCAGTCGGGATTCGCGCGAGCGTTTTTGCAGCCGCGATCGCTTCGTCAAGACCTCCGAGCGAGTCGACGAGCTTGAGCTTGAGCGCCTGCTCGCCCGTCCATACGCGGCCTTGCGCGATTTGATCGACTTGTTCGACATTCATCCCGCGTGACGCCGCGACGAGCTTCAGAAAGTATTGATATGTGTCTCCCAGGTACTGGTCCTGGAACATCTTGGCCTGCGCGGGGGTGAAGTCGGTGAACTCGTCGAACATCTCGAAGTTTGCGCCGCGCACCACCGAATCGCTGTTGAGAAAGATTTTTGACGCCGCCGGCGAAATGTTGAACTTGCCGCCCAGCACTCCGATCGATCCCGTGATAGTGCCGGGCTCCGCAATGATCTTGGCCGCCGGCGTCGAGACCCAGTATCCGCCTGAAGCGGCGAGTCCCGACATGCTGATGACGACGGGCTTCTCCTTCGCAGTGACCTCGACTTCGCGCCTGATCAGCTCGCCAGCGATCACCGAGCCGCCCGGAGAATTTATGCGGAACACGACCGCGACCACCGAATCGTCCTCGAGCGCGTCTTTGAACGCCTCGACCATGTCAGACGAAACGATCGTGTCCTGCCCCGGCAGCGAGAAGGGATCGACGCCCTCGCTGCCGCGGGTGATTTCGCCGTCGCCATAGATGACCGCGATCTTGTCGCCCGATCCGAAATTGCTGAACAGGCTGCTGCGCCCATAGTCCTGGTAATCGACGAGCTTGTGATCGGCGCCATCACGTTTCTTGATGCGATCGTCGAATTGATCTTCGTATTCGAGGCGATCGACGATGTGCGCTTTCAGCGCCGCGGCTCCCTGCAGCGGAGCTTGATCGATCAGTGCCTTTATAGTGTCGGGATTGATCTTGCGCTCCGAGCTCGCAGCGCTGACGATCTGATCGTAGAGGCTGCCGACCAGCGCCTCATCCTCCTCCTTCTGTGGGGCGGTATAGGCTTTCTCGGTGAACATGTTCGCGGCGGACTTGTACTTGCCGAGCGCGGCGAAGTTTGGGGTGATCCCCAGCCAATCGAGCGTGCCGCGCGCGAACAGCTCGCGCATCCCGACGCCGATGAGATTGATCTCGCCCTCCGGCATCAGCGAGACGCTGCCCGTCGCCGCGGCGACGATATACGGCGAATTGCCCGGCTCGCCCTCGCCCGCGGTTTCGATGTAGGCCTCGGTCCATTTGCCGTGATTCTGAAACTTCCGAATCAGGTCGGCGAGCTCCTGGCCCTGCGCCAGCTCCATCTCGGGATCGATAACTTTGATCGCGAGTCCGACGATTTTGGGATCCTTGGCCGCCTGGTTGATCGCGTTACGCACGTAGTTAAGCGGCGTCTCATTCGAGCTGAACAGTCCGAGCACTCCGCCTTCCCCGCGCTCGACGATTGGCCCGTCGAGCGTGACGACCAGCACCGATCCCGATTGGATGCGATGCGCCAGGTATTCGGAGATCGCGACGATCGCGACCAGCACGCCAAGGGTGATCGCCGTGCGCAGGATCCATCGGAACAGCTTTCGCAGCATTGATACTCTCCGTCGTGCCGCCCTTTCACTTTCACGGCGGCGCTGTTAACTCCATCGCTAGCCAACCATACCTGCTTCGCATGAGCCAACCGTCATCATTTGCGCCGCCCGCACTATCCCGAGCGCAAGCCGAGAGGTTGCTGCACGAAGAGCCGTTCGGCTCGCGCCACGTTCGTATCGTCGTGCTCGCATTTGCGGCGTGGATTTTCGACTTCTACGACTTGCTCCTCTACTCGTTCCTTCTCGTGCCCGTCGCGCGCGAGCTTCATCTGACGCCCGCCGAGTCTTCGCTCGCGCTCGGCACGTCGCTTTTGATGACGGCGCTCGGCGGTATCGTCTTCGGCTTCCTCGGTGATCGCTTCGGGCGCCGGCCGACGATCGCGGCGACGGTCGCGATTTACGGAATCGGCACGGCGTTGTGCGCGGCGAGTCATTCGCTCGGACAACTCATCATATATCGATCGATCACCGGACTCGGGATTGGCGGCGGATGGGCACCCGGCCAGAGCCTCGTTGCGGAAAGCGTACCTGCCGATCGGCGTGCGCGCTACGCGGCCTACGTGCAGACCGGCGCGCCGCTGGGCGGATTGCTCGCGGCCGCGGCCGCTGGATTCCTGGCGCCTCACATCGGATGGCGCGCGACGTTCCTCGTCTCGGCCGCTCCTGCAGCCGTCGTGCTCGCCGCCGTCCTGATGTGGCTGCCGGAGAGCGACGTATGGCTGCGCAGCGCGCGCTCGCCGGCTCCTCGTGGCCAGGCCGCCGCGCTGCTCGAGTATCGGCGCATCCTGACGATGCTGTTCGTGGTCGTCCTGCTCAACTCGGAAGCATACTGGTTCACTTACACGTGGATGCCCGGCTATCTGCAAATGCAGCGCGGGCTGAGCACCGCGAGCGCGAGCAAGTTGATGATCGCGATGCAGCTCGGCGCGGTGATTGGTTACGCGAGCTTCGGCGGCTTCGCCGATCGGATCGGCAGGCGGCCCACGTTTTCGACCTACGGCATCGCGATGGCGCTCGGACTCCTGCCGCCGACGTTGTTCTTCACGAGCGTCGTCGGCACGCCTGGGCTACTGGTATCGGCGATGGTTCTCGCGGGATTTGGCACGGGGCTGTGGTCGGGGATGGCGCCGATGATCTCGGAGATGCTGCCAACGCGGATCCGCAACACGGCGCTCGGACTCCTGCTCAACGTGACGCGCGGATTCCAGTTCTTTACGCCGCTCGCGATCACGTTCCTCGGCGCGCGGGTTGGATTTGGCGCGACGCTGTCGCTCGGCGCGATCTTCTCGGCAATCGCTGCCGCGCTCGTCTGGATACTTCCCGAAACCCGCGGCCGCACAATCACCGATCTCGATTGAGACGTGAGAAAGCGCGCTTGCGCCTCATCTGATAAACACCGAAAATAGCTCGCCGCGTTGGACAATTTTCAGAGACTGTTCTTAAGCTTCGGGGGAGCGGGTTTATGGAAATCGGCGAACGGCGTGAGGGCGACATAGTAATTCTCACTCCCAAGGGCCGCATCAACAATGATACGAGCCCGGAGTTTCAGCCATCGCTGCTGGCGGCGGTCGGAAACACAGCCACCAAAGTCGTGGTCGATTTTTCAGCCGTCGAATATATTTCCAGTGCTGGATTGCGCTCGCTCATGATGTCCTCGAAGCAATCGAAAGCTGCCGGCGGACGGCTCGCGGTCGCGGCGCTGACGCCGATGGTCAAGGAGATATTCACCATCAGCCGCTTCGCGATGGTCGTGCAGGTCTTTGACACTGTCGCCGAAGCTGTGGCGGCCCTGAGTAGGTAAAGTACGATGCTAGTGCGTTTCTGGGGGACACGCGGATCGTTGCCGGCGCCGCTCAACGCTCGCGCGATGCGCGCGAAGGTTCGCGACGCGCTGCTCGCGGCGCGGGGGCAGAGTCTCGAAGACCCGGCATCGATCGATCGGTTCATCGATTCGCTGCCGTTCTCGGTGCGCGGCGCTTTTGGCGGAAATACCAGTTGCGTCGAGATCGTGAACGGCGGCGGCGAATATATACTCTGCGACGTCGGCAGCGGCGCGCGCGAGTTCGGCAACAGTGTGCTTGCAAAAGATGGTCCCGGCAAGAAAAGCCATTTCAACATATTCATGTCGCATCTGCACTGGGATCACGTGATGGGATTTCCATTTTTCACGCCCTCGTATATTCCCGGGAACCTGATTCGCATTTATGGCTGTCATAATGCGATGCGCGAGGCGTTCGAGCGCCAGCAGGCCGGCCCTTCCTTTCCGGTTGATTTCAAGTCTCTCGGCGCGACGATTGAATTCGTCCAGCTCGAACCGGGCCGCAACTACGAAATTGCCGGACTGTCGGTGCGCGCGATTCAGCAGAAGCACGGCAACGATTCGTTTGGCTATCGCTTTTCCAAAGACGGCCGCGTGCTGGTCTATTCAACCGACTCCGAGCACAAGTACGACAAGCTCGACGACAGCTATCCATTCGTCGAGTTCTTCCGCGATGCCGACTTAATTATTTTCGATGCGCAATACTCACTCGCGGACCAGGTCTCGGTGAAGGAAGATTGGGGACATTCGAGCAACATGATCGGCGTCGAGCTGGCGCAACTCGCCGGTGCAAAGCATCTGGTGATGTACCATCACGAGCCGGTCAACGACGACAAGACGCTCGAGAAGATCCTCGCCGAGACTCGCCGCTACGAAGAGATCAGCCGCGAGGGGAAACCGAAGCTGACAGTCACCTCCGCGTTCGACGGGCTCGAAATCGAGCTCTGACGCGGGCGGCAGGCGCATCGAGCTTTAAAGGCGCTGGCTTGCGCGACTTCTTCAGGGTACCGGGACGCGGCGCGGCGCTCGTCGTGCTCGGCTTGGTCGTCCTGTTGCGCGCCGTCAATCCCACCGCGCTCGAAACAATCACGCTGCGCAGTTTCGATGTGGCGCAACAGCTCGCGCCACGCGCCTATCATCCCTTGCCGGTGCGGATCGTGTCGATCGATGACAAGAGCCTCGCTAAATACGGCCAGTGGCCGTGGCCGCGAACGCTGGTCGCGAAGCTGGTAGAGCGAATCGCCGAGGCGCATCCGCTGGTTCTCGGCGTCGACGTGATTTTCGCCGAGCCTGATCGCACCTCGCCCGCGAAGATTGCGGAAGCAGTGCCCGATCTGGCCGCGCCTCTGGCGCAGGAGTTGCGGAAGTTACCGCCTAATGAGGTGGCGCTTGCGGCCGCATTCAAACAGGTGCCGACCGTCCTCGCGGTCGGTGTCTCGGATAAGCCGGAGGGCGCGCATGGGCCGTCGCCCGTGACGATAGTGCGCGAGTCTGGGGGCGACCCGCGTCCATTTCTGTATTCCACTCGATACGCGCTGCGCAGCTTGCCCGAGCTGATCCAGGCAGCGCGCGGACAAGCGGTCGTAATGAGTAATCCGGATGCGGACGGGATAACGCGGCGCGTGCCGCTGTTTGTCAATATCAGTAGTCAGTTGGTACCGATACTTCCCCTCGAGATGCTAGGCATCGCGGCCGGAGGAGGCGCGCTCGGAATCTCGACCGACGCCTACGGGGTCGAACACGGCACGGTTGACGGCATAGTCATTCCGACCGACGGACGTGGCCGTGTCTATCCATATTTCTCGCCGTCATATGAGCTTCGTTATATTTCGGCCGCTGACGTACTCGACAAGTCATTCGAACCCACGACGCTGCACGGCAACATTGTATTTCTCGGCCTCGAAGGACAGGGTCTGATCGATGAGCGGCAGACTCCAGCCGGGCTGATGGCTGGTGTCGAGGTCCACGCCCAACTCGCCGAATGCATAATCAGCGGATCCCTGCTGCGCAGACCGGCGCGAATCTACTGGATTGAACTTCTGTTAGTACTCGTCGCGGGTCTGGTAGCCATTTTTGTCCTGCCGTATGAAAAACCCCGGGTCGCATTTGCGATATTCGCGGCTCTCATAATCGTGATTATCGGCGGCGCGTTCACGGCCTTCGTCTATTTCCATTTGCTTGTTGATGCGTTCTATCCGGCGCTCGCTTCGATAGCCGGGTTCGGCGTGATGCTGAGCGCAAACCTGCGCGCCGCTGAAGCGGCGGAGCGCCGCCTCACGCTTGAGCTCGACAAGGAGCGGCAGATCGAGGCGCGGCTCGAAGGCGAGCTCAGCGCGGCGCGATCGATTCAGATGGGCCTGCTGCCGCATAATTTTCCCGGCCCACCGGAGCGCAGCGACTTGAACCTTTACGCACTCATCGAGCCAGCGCGGATGGTTGGCGGCGACCTCTACGATTTTCTGCTGCTCGATTCGAACCGGCTCTTCTTTGCGATCGCCGACGTTTCCGGCAAGGGCGTGCCCGCCGCGCTTTTCATGGCGATGACCAAAGAAGTGTTGCGCGATGCGGTTGCGCGATACGGCGAGGCGCTCGATCGCGCCGTTTCCGAGGCCAACGCGAAGATATCGGCTTCGACCAGCGAGATGACCAGTGTCGGCGGCGACATGATGTTCGTGACGGTGTTCGCGGGAATACTCAATCTTGCCAGTGGGAAGATTGCCTATGTCAATGCGGGTCACGACAATCCATTTGTCGTGCGCAAAGGCGCTTTGCCGATCGAGTTAGCCGGGCGGGGTGGACCGCCGCTTGGCACCGTTGATGACTTTCATTACCCAGTCGAACTAACTCGACTCGAACGCGGCGACCTGGTTCTGCTTTACACCGATGGCGTGACTGAGGCGGAAAACCCTGCCGACGCTTTCTACTCGGGCGCGCGCCTGGAATCGCTGCTCGGCGCGGTGCAGTTCGACGATGCGAAAGGGCTGGTCCAACTGGTACGCGACGATGTACATCAGTTCGCCGCAGGCCGCGCCGAACAGGCCGACGACATTACGCTGCTGGCGGTGCAATGGATGAGCGAATCGCGCGAATAGTCAGCGGACGGTGATTTCGACTCGGCGGTTGCGCGGCTCGGAAACCTGCGCAGCCGTCGGCACGGCAGAATCGAGCTCGCCACGGCCCGCGACCGAGATCGAGGTTGCGCTGAGGCCGTCGTGGACGAGACGATCGCGAATCGCGTCTGCACGCTTGAGCGATAGTTCCTGGTTATGCTGCTGGGTACCGAGCGTGTCGGTATAGCCAATCACCTCGACCTGGTAAACTGACCGCCGTTTTATATCTTCGAATACCTTTTTGTATTCGACGACTGATTCGGGCGTGAGAGTTTCAGTATCTCGAAAGAAATACAGCCGGAAGTGGCTTGGCAGGATTGGTTGCGCGGCGAGCGCGCTGCCGAAGATCTGCTGGACCTGCTGCGAGTCGCTGGTGGTCGCGGTTACGGCGCCGCGCTTTTCCTCGCTCGCGGCATAGGGCTTGTCGAGCAGGACTGAGTTCTGACCGTCGCTTACGGTAATCGCGCCGGAGCTGCCGTCGGCATTGGGTAGCACGACGAAATACGCCTGGCGCTGAGCGCAGCCAGCGGCGAAGATCAGGATGAGAAGCAGGTAGCGGCGCAAGATGAGTATTACTCGGGAACCTGGACGGCGAAGTGAGTACCGCGCACGCCGAGAATCGCCGAAGGCGTTTTTACTTTCATCGCATCCGGCGAGCTTTTCGCGATGTCGCCTGAGATCATCGAGATGGTGCCCTTGTTGAGATCGGTCAGCATCGAGCCGTTGAAGTTGTTCGAGTCGAATCGGTATTGGTCGAGCGCGACTTCGCTGTTGGGACCGGCGGACATGACGGTGTTATCGACGAACGTAACGCCGATCGAGCCGTCGGCGCCGGTGTCGATAGTATCTTTCTCAAAGAGCGGATCGCCGACTTTGGCGGCAACGCGATTTGCGCCGCGCTGGATGAATACTTGTCCGGAGACGGTTTTGATTTGCGCGACCGCGGGGCTCTGCGCGGATGCGACGCTGGTTGCTAGGATCGCGCAAATCGCTCCGAGATATTTAATTGTGTTACCCAATCCAGGCATCGCTTTCCCCCGCGTCGGTCGATTGACCCGACGCGCAGGCTACCGCGCCGCGGTCCGGGACGCCAGCGCGACATACTGCAAATTGATCGGTAGACTTCGAATGTTCAATGGCGAAGGCCGCGACGATAGTTACATTGCCATGCGGGTCCAACTGAGATTGCAGGTGCGTGAGGGCGCTACGCGCGAGGTTGAGGCGTTTGTGCAGAAGTTCGCCGTCGAGCAGGGCCTGGCTACCGGCGACAAGGTGCTGATGCTGATCGTGATCGAGGAGTTGCTGACGAATCTGCAGCGTTATGGCTATCCGGATAAGGCGGTGCAGGGAAGCGCTGAGATCGCGCTGAACTTTGAGGGCGGGAGGCTCGCGATCGAGTTTATCGACGATGGGCAGGCCTTCGATCCGCTCGCGCATGCGGCGCCCGATCTCGACGCGCCGCTCGAGAGTCGGACCGAGGGCGGGTTGGGATTGCTGCTCGTCCGCAGGCTCGTCGATGATGCGTCGTATCAGCGAATCGGCGCGCGCAATTGCACGCGCCTCTCGTGGCATGTCGCGACTGCACAATCGTGAGCGTTGAACGAATCGCTACGGGGAACTGCCGAGCGGTCGGTGCACGACGCTCGCGTCGTCGAGATAGAGATGATCTCCCACCGTTGAAGTTTTGAGCGTCGTGATCGCTTCGACACCTTGCAGCGTCAGTGTCGCCGTCATGTTCTGCGTGCGCGCGGATCCAGGAAAGCGTTTGCCGCCCGCGAGCGCCTCGGTCATCGCACGGCCCGTTGGAGCTACGCCGCCGAGGCCGATATTCGGCGCGAGTCCCATCGCCTGCGTGATTGTCGGCGTTACGTCGGCATTACTGGTCGAGTAGAGATCGACGAAGCCGCGCCTGAAGTCGGGGCCCAGCACGGCGCAGAAGTTGTGAATCTCGCGCGCGCCCGCCGCGCCATGCATTCCCATCCCGGTCGTGAAATGCCCGCCCGGTCCGACGTCGGCGTAGACGACCCCTTTGATCGGCCGTGCGAGCGGCTGTGAATTATTCGGTGTGGAGGCCTGACCGGTCTTGTTGATCACGAAGCCCGGATTTTCGGGACCGGTCAGATGGCGATTGTCCTCGTCCTGCGACTCGCGCATCGAGACGACGAGGTCCGGTGCGCGGTCGGAATTGTAAATTCCGACGACTGACTCGGCGAAGGTTCCTTCGACCGCGCCAAGATAGGGCTTCTGCGCGGGATGACGGCGGTGTCCGCGCGGCTCGGGCAGAGTTTCGATGGGCGCGGCGTCGCGGGCGAAGATCGGCCCGCACCATTCCTGGGCCTCCGCGAAGTTCACGATCTTCTGCAGGATGTCGCGGCGCGCGTTCTCGTCGGGAAAATCCTTGCGCGAGAGATAAATCAGGTCGGCGCCGCCGTTGGCCGCGACGACGACATCGTTACTGTCGGCAGATTTCTTGAGGCCCGCGTTCACGAGGAGGTCCGCGAGCACGATCCGGAGCCGCACCGTCGCGAAGCCGTGATCCGACACGACCATCAGATCGCTGCGGTCCGTGACTCCTGCCCCATCGATCGCGGTGCGCAAGCGGCCGAGATTGTCGTCATCCGCCTGGAGCGCTTCGAGCGCCGACGTTGTGCCGAGGCCGGCAAAGTGCTGCGTGAGATCCGGATTGTGCTGCCACAACACGACCAGCGCGGGATACCCCTGCTCCGCGGCTTGCTTGGCGGCAGGTAGCGCACGCTCGATGGCGAGGCGAGTGAAGTAGTTGTCCGCGGCGTCGTCGATGACTCCGGTTTTTTCGCGCGACGGCAATCCTTTCATCAATGCCGCCGCTTCGGCAGGAGGGCCGGCCGCATCGTCGGAGACGAAGAGATAATTCTGATGCGGCTGGCTAAGCGAATCCTTGCCGTTCTGCACGGTGTTGAAGCGATCGTCGAAGAGGTAGGTCGGCCCCGCTTTGCCGAGGACCGCAACGTAACCGCCTTCGCGCTCGACTTCCTGCCCGATCGCGTCAACCCCGAGCATCCGCCCCGCGAGCGCATCCGGAGCGTTGAGCTTTTCGAGCGCGGTCGTCGATTCCATGAAGTAAGGCGCGCCGAACATCTTGGCCAGCGCGGGATTGCTTGCGGCGCTCGGCAATCCGCTCAGGATTGGCCACCAGTAGACGACGTTGCCTTCGAGGCCATTGGTGCCCGGCATCGCACCGGTCGCGAGCGCGGCCGCATTGACCATCGTCAGCGTCGGGAAGATCGAGTGATGGCGATCGAAGCGCACGCCCTCGCGCGCGAGGCGATAAAGATTCGGCGTGTCGCGCTGCGTGACGAAATCAGCGCGCAGCCCGTCCCACACCATCAGGACAAAGATTCTTCCCCGCGCCTGATGCTCCTGCGCGCGCGGCGCGCGCGCGAAAGTCAGCAGAGCGGCTCCGAAAGCAAATACCAATGCGATCCGTTTCATGTTCAAGGCACTTAACTCGCGGTGGCGTTAAGCTGTCAATCGTACTCCGCTTGCGCGGGTTCGTGCACCCGCTGGTTCGATTTGGTAGCGTGCGAGGCGGAAGCGGAGGGCACGATATTGCGCATCGCATTGCTCGGGCAGGCGGCGTTCGCCGAGAAAGCACTGGAAGCACTGGTTAAGCACGGCGAAGAAATCGTGCACGTCTTTGCGCCGCCTGATTCCGCCGCAGGCAGGCCCGATGCGCTCACGGGCAAGGCGCGCGAGCTTGGCCTGCCGCTCAGCCAGCCCAAGTCGTTCAAGACCGATGCGGCGTACGGGGAGTTCAAGGCGCTCGATGCGGACCTCGCGATTCTCGCGTTCGTCACGCTGATCGTTCCCGAACGAATCCTCTATCAGCCCAAGTTCAAGTCGATCTGCTTTCATCCCTCGCTCCTGCCGCGCCATCGCGGAGCGAGCGCGATTAACTGGGCGTTGATATCTGGTGACGCCGAGACAGGAATCACCTGGTTCTGGCCCGACAAGGGAATCGACACCGGTCCGATCCTGATTCAGAAGCGGGTGCCGGTCACCGACAGTGACACCGTTGGCTCGATCTACTTCAACACGCTCTTTCCGATGGGAATCGAGGCGATGATCGAGGCGGTCGATCTGATCAAGTCGGGGCGCGCGCCCGTAACCATCCAGGACGAGAGCCACGCGACCTATGAGGCGCCCTGCCGCGACGAGCACGCGGGCATCGATTTTTCAAAGCCGGCGCGCGAGGTCTTCAACCTGGTGCGCGGATGCGATCCGCAGCCCGGTGCGTTCGCGAGCATCGACGGTAAGCGTATCCGGCTTTATGACGCATCTTTCGACGCAACCCCGTCAGACGCTGCGCCAGGCACGATCATATCGATCGATGACAAGACGATGAGAATCGCGCTAGGCGGCGGAACCCTCGTCGTCAAGCGTGCGCGAATCGATCCGAATCCGAAGAAGGTGGTGCCGGCGGAGCTCGCTGCGGCGGGCGAGATCCAGGTCGGCGCGCGCCTCTCCTGATCGCGCCGCGCGCGCCTTCTGTCGCGCCGATTGACTTTGCGCTACGATCGCCCGCAGGTGGGGCGGTCGGCAGGGTCATCTCGGAATCGGCCGCGTGGAAGCGGTCAAGCTGGGGCGAGGTGGTTTACGATGCGGCTCTGCATCGGCACATCCAAGGGCATTGTGATTCTCGATCCGTCGCGCGGCGCCACCCCGCTGATGGTGCTCGCCGATCCGTCGGGCGTGTGGTGCATGACGCAGGATTGCGCCGATCGCTCGGTGATCTACGCTGGCTCGACTGAGGCTGTGCGAGGCAAGGGCACGCTCGCGCGTTCGCTCGACGGCGGCCGATCGTGGACGGACATCACGCCGCCGCTCGCGCGCGAAGAGGAAATCTGGGCCGTCGCGGCCTCGCCGGCGGTGAAGGATCAAGTATGGGCCGGAAGCTCGCATGCGCGGCTCTTTCGCAGCGACGATCGCGGACGCAGCTTCAAGGAGTCCGCAGGCTTCCTGAAGATCCCCGGCCGCGACCGGTGGACGTTTCCGCCGCCACCGCATATTCCGCACGTGCGCTCGATCACATTCGATCCACACGATCCAAGTGTGATGTATGTCGGCGTCGAAGAAGGCGGGATCTTTCGCACGCGCAACGCGGGCGCCTCGTTCGAGTCGCTCAACGAGGGGCTCTATCACGATATTCACACCGTCGCTGTTGACCCGCGCGATTCGCGGCGCCTGTATGCGACGACCGGCGGCGGTTTTTATCTCTCCACCAATGCCGGCGGTAGTTGGGCACGGATCGGCGACGGCATCAGGCGCGGATATCCGGTCCCGTTGCTCGTGCACGACGGCGATACCGAGGCGATACTGACTGCCGCCGCGGCAGGCCCGCCACCGACTTGGTCAGGTCCCGTAGGTGCGGATGCGATGCTTTATCGTAGCGACGATCACGGAATGCATTTCGAGCCCCTGCCGTATGAGCAAGGCTTCGGTCGCGCGATGCTGATGCGGCTGCGTCCCGATCCGGAACTAGGCGGATTTTTCGGCGTATGCAACGACGGCACGGTGCTGCGCTCGTCGCACGATTGCGTCGCGGTCGCATCGATCGCCGAAAAGCTGCCCGCCGCGTACGATCTCGTCGCGATCGCGTAAGCTATGGGCTAGCCGACGCGTCCTTCGTGCCTGTCACGGCGCTCGAACCGGAAGTTGTTAAGCCAGTATCCGTGCCTGACGTCGAAACGCTCGTCGGCGAGGCGCTCGCGGCTCGATGATGTTCGGCTTTTACGGTGTTCGGGCTGATGCGCGCGACTTTCACGCGCGCGACACCTTTGTGCGTCAGCCCGAGGTCCTTGGCGGCGCGCTCAGACAAATCGAGCGTGCGGCCTCTCACGTGCGGGCCGCGATCGTTGATGCGCACGACCACGGATTTGCCCGTCGTCGGGTTCGTGACCTTGGCGTATGACCCGATCGGCAGATGCTTCGAAGCGGCGGTCAGCGAATCAGGATCGTAAGTCTCGCCACTCTTGGTCACGTGCCCCGCGAGCTCACCGCCGTAATACGAGGCTCGTTCGGAATGAGCGCGACCTGTGGTGGAGACGACTGGAGTCGGCGGCGGCTTGGGAACGTAAGCCTGAGGCTCTGGAGGTGGCGGTCCGGGGTTGTATGGAACCTGGGTTGTGCATCCAGCGATCGTTGCGGCGAGGGCGGCCTCGAACGCGATCAGCAAGACGATGCGGAGGCACGGGTACGTCTTGAAGTTTTGATTCTTGCAGGCGGCAGGCGCAAATCGCACGGCTGACACATGCTCCTGTTTGCGATTTCCGCAGTTTCGTGCGGATGCTTATAAAATCGTATGTCCGCCGCGCGGTGAGTGCAAAAACGCTTCTTGCCTATGGTTGGACTCATTTAGGCACTCCCATCGCCGGGGCCATCGCGTCATTTTTAACAATATGATAACAAAGGCCGCTTATGGCGAAGTTGACCTTTCCGCAGGGATTTCTCTGGGGCACTGCCAGCGCGTCGTACCAGATTGAGGGCGCCTGGAACGAAGACGGCAAAGGCGAATCGATCTGGGATCGCTTCTCGCACACTCCGGGCAAGATCAAGCACGGATGGAGCGGCGACGTCGCCTGCGATTTCTACCATCGCTATCAGCACGACATCGCGATTCAGAAGCAGCTCGGTCTCAACGCCTCGCGCATCTCGCTGTCATGGCCGCGAATCCAGCCCGACGGGCACGGCCACGTAAACTCGAAGGGCATCGACTTTTACAAACGCGTCTTCGACACGCTGCTCGAAAACGGCATCCAACCCTGGGTGACGCTTTATCATTGGGACCTGCCGCAGAAGCTCGAGGACATCGGCGGGTGGCCCAATCGCGATCTAGCCGAGCGTTTTCGCGACTACGCGGCGATTTGCGCCGACGCGTTTGGCGATCGCGTGAAGAACTGGATGGTGTTCAACGAGCCGTGGATCTTCACGGTCTTCGGCTATCTCGCCGGGATTCATGCGCCGGGGCGGCACAATCCCCACGACGCTGCGATGGCTGCGCACGTCGTCAATGTCGCGCAGGGACTTGGAGTGCGAGCGCTGCGCGAGTCGCGGCACAAGCCCGATCAGGTCGGCACCGCGTTCAGCATGTCGTCGGTCCATCCCTTCACGGAGTCCGACGACGATCGCGCCGCCGCCGAGCGATGGAACCTGTTCAACAATTACTGGTTCCTGGACACCGTGATGCGCGGGCAATATCCGGATCTGAAATACAAAGGCTCTCCCCTCGATCGCATCGAGCCGCGCCCCGAGGATTTCGCGGCGATGCATGCGCCGCTCGATTTCATCGGTATCAATCTCTACTTCCGCACGATCATCGAGAGCGCTCCCCACAAGCAGACGCTCGGCGTGCGCCACGTCAGTCCCGAGACGACGGCGCTCACGGAGTTCGGATGGGAGGTTTATCCCAAGTCGCTCTCCGAGATGGTGCTGCACGTCGCCAGGAAATATCCAGGCGTGCCGATTTACATCACGGAGAACGGATGCTCCTATAGCGACGGCCCCAACGGCGACGGCCGCGTGCACGACGGGCGGCGAATCGAGTTCATGCGCGGATACCTGGCCGAGCTGTGGCGATCGATCCAGGCAGGCGCCGACGTGCGCGGCTACTTCACCTGGACGCTCACCGACAACTTCGAATGGGCCGAAGGATTCGCCCAGCGCTTCGGGATCGTATGGTGCGATTTCGCGAGCCAGCAGCGAATCGTCAAGGACAGCGGCCGCTGGTTCGCCGAGGTCGCATCGTCAAACGCGCTCGACTTCGTTCCCGCAACATAGTACGAGAGCAGCGTGAGCGGGGCGGTTGGGCTCGAGTGGCTACACGTGCTGGCGATGGCGGCGTACTTCGGTGCGCAATTCGCCGTGCTCTACATGTTGCTGCCTGCCGCGGCCTCGGCCCCCGATGAAGCATCGCGGCGCCGCGCGCTGATCGCAGGCTTTCGCTTCTACAATCCGTTTACGATTGGCGTGCTCGGCATCGTCGTGATCACCGGCGCGATGCGCCTGACCGATCTCAAGGCGTCGATGAAGTTCGACTACTTCGCGCAGCTCGGGAAGCCGCTGGCGATCAAGCTCGGACTCGCGTTTCTTTTGATTTTCATCCAGACCTACATCACCTTCGGCCTGGCTTTCAGGATCGGGCGTCAGGAAGAGGTGGCCGCCCACGGCGATGGTCCAGCCTTCACCGCAGAGCAGATTGATTCGATGCTCGGCAGGATTCGCGCGATGTGCTGGACCACGATCATTCTCACGGCGGCGATTATTCTCGTTTCGCTCACGATGGTGAGGCGGGCGATCGGTTTCACCGCCATCGCCTCCAACCGCGCCGCGCTGCATTCGTATTCATGCGCGTACGCGGTGGCACCATCGTCTATCACGCGAGGGCCAACAGCGAGCTCACGATGTACGCGATGGTGATGATGCCGAAGATCGCGACCGGCAGCTCGTTGAGCACGTTGTAGTTTACGAGGCGAGCCGATTCGCTCTCCGCAACCAGCGTCGCGGTCTGATTCAGCCCTGCAAGTCTTGCTTCATTGGTGGTAGCGTTCATCTTAGTATCCTCCCGAAAGTTTCAAGGTTGCCGAAAGTTTCAATGTTGTTGTTGGAGTTAGATCAGGTGGACCAGCGAGCTCACGACGTAGAAGAGCGTGAGTGCCGCGAACATCGCGCCCGGCAGTTCGTTGATCAAGCTGCTCTGCGCAACCCGAGTTCCCTCGGAAGCCTTGGTCTGCAGTTCGTTCGCGATGCGTCCGATTTGAGTTTGATTGGTAGATGCTGCCATTGTCCTAACCCTCCGTTCAACGTTCGTTGGTTTGGAGTAGAGCAAGGCCAGTGCCAGCCGAAATCTCTCATTTTCCGAGGGCCCGGCGGCGATTCAACTCGCGGTCTGCTTTTCATGCCGGACATAAATATCAACGAATATATAGCTTTTATCAATCTTCGCGGTTTGCGAGACGCAAATTACGTCGAAGGTAATGATTCGTTGGATTTCTCATTTTGCAGAATACTGCAAGAATCTGAATGCGCAGTTTGCTGCAGCAGTGTTCCTGCACCCATCCCATTAAGCTGCATCGGAGACCCGGCGAATGACGCCTGACGACTCATCCCCCTCACCTCCGCCGCCGGAGAGAAGCACCGGCAGTCTCGAGGCTCCCCGCCCTGAGCCTGTAGCGGAGCCTCTGCATGCGGCTATGCAGCCCAAGCAGAGGTTCTTCGCGCGCGATATCGTGCTGAGAGCGGGCGAGCTCACGATACTGCTGATCGCAGTCATCGGTGCTATCGCGCTCGGGCTCGGTATCACCGACTACTTCGTAGAACACCGCTTGATTCTCGGCTACCTGGTGGCATATGCCGGCTATCGATACGCGGACCTCATGATCCGCGAGGAATTCCACGAAAGCCCGGCGCGCGAGGAGCTCTCACGGAGGATTACAAATCAACTCCCGCTGCTCGTGATGTTCGCTGGCGCAGCATTCGAGCGCACATACATATATCAAGGCCGCGCGCCGCACTGGTCGGTTGCGCTGGGGTTGCTCTTCGCGCTCGTCGGCCTCTGGACGGCGCTCTCCGCACGAGTCCAGCTCGGATTTCTCACTACCTCTCAGGGCGGACGTCCTGTGCTGGTGCAAACGTGGCTCTTCCGCTACATCCGCCACCCGACGTTCCTTGGCGCGTTCCTCATCCTGATTGGATGGCCACTCGTCTATGGCGCGCCGATCACCTTCACCCTGACCGTGATCATCGCGTGGCTGTCGCTGCGGCGGCAGATCCTCGACGAGGAAAAGGCGATGCTCGCAACGTTCGGCGAGGAGTACGAGCTCTACATGCGCCGAACCGACGCGATGTTTCCCAATATCTGGTGAGTCTTTTAGCTACTGCCGACGAACTTGCGGTTCGAGCCCATCACGGCGAGCTCGTCGGCGCGATCGTTGAAGCGATCGCCGTTGTGACCGCGCACCCATTCGAACGTCACGCGGCGCCGCGCCTGCTCGTCGTCGAGCAGCTTCCACAGGTCGTGATTCTTGTTGCGCTTCCATCCGAGCTTCATCGTGTTGATGACGTACTGGCTGTCGCTGCGCAGCACGACGCTTGAGCCTGGCGCGGTCGCGCGCAGCCCTTCGACGGCGGCCAATATCTCCATCCGATTGTTGGTCGTCGTCGGATCGTGGCCGTTGAGTTCTTTTCGCGAGCCGTCGGGCGCGATGAGGAGCACTCCCCATCCGCCGGGGCCGGGGTTGCCGAGGCAGGAGCCGTCGGCATAGATGACGATTCGATCCTCGCTTGGCATGCGCGCGAGTCTAGCTGAAATTTAATTCGCGGCGGAGCTTTTCGAACCAGTCGAGATAAACGTGCGCGGCATGCTCCCATGAAAAATCTGCGGCGAACGCGTTCGCCATCAGGCGTCGCCATTTCGGTTGGTCGCGATAGACGTTCAAGGTCCGAATCACCGCCGCAATAAGATCGGCCGCAACGTAGTCTTTGAAGACGAAGCCGTTGCCGGTTCCCGATGCAGGATCGAACTCGCTGACCGTGTCGCAAAGGCCGCCCGTCGCGCGCACGATTGGCGCCGTGCCGTAGCGCAGCGCGTACATTTGCGTGAGGCCGCACGGCTCGAACCGCGACGGCATCAGGAAGGCGTCGCTGCCCGCCTGCACGCGATGCGCCGAGGCGCTGTTGAACTCGACCATCACCCGCAGCCGATCGCGATAGCGCCGCTCCGCCGCGCGAAAGAATGCTTCCATTCCCGGCTCCCCAGCCGCGAGCATCACAAGTTGCAGGTCGAGCCACATCAGGTCGTCGATCGCGTCGCGCAGCAGGTCGAAGCCCTTCTGCGTCGTCATCCGCGAGACCATCCCGATGAGCGGGGTCGTTTCCTTATGCGGCAGGCCCGCTCTCTCGCGGAGGTGGCGCTTGCAGGCAGCCTTGCCACTCGGATCGGCGGCGGAGTACGGCGCGGCGAGATCGGGATCGGCAGCCGGGTTCCATTCTTCGTAGTCGGCGCCGTTAAGAATGCCGTGAAAGCGGTCTTCTTTTTCGCGCAGTACGCCCTCGAGGCCGAAGCCGAGCTCGGGTCCGGAAGTCACTTCGCGCGCGTAGGTCGGGCTCACGGTGGAGACTGCATCGGCGAGGCGAATGGCGCCCTTCATCAGGTTCAGCCGATCGTAAAACTCGAGATCCTTCGTGTAGTACTCGGGGGCGACATCGAGCAGCGCGAAATCAGCGCGGGTGCCGAGGCCCTGGAAGGCGAGGTTGTGAATAGTGAACACCGAGAGCGTCCTGGCAAAGCGCGAGCGCATCTCGGGATCGGCGCGCATGATGATCGGCGCCGCCGCGGCATGCCAGTCGTGGGCATGAATCACGTCCGGCGCGAGCATCGCGGCTGCGACCAGCGCGGCGCGGCTGAAGAAGATGAAGCGGCGCAGATTGTCGGGATAGTCGCGGCCCTCGGCGCCGTAGATCTCGCTGCGGCCGAAGAATCCCGCGTGATCGATGAGCCGAATCGTCACGCCACGCGCGTCGGTCGTTTCGAGGATCGCGAATTCCTCGCGCTCGCCGTCGAGCTTAACGCTCTGGCCGCGCGCGACGGTCTTGGTGCCGACGCGATCAAGTATCGCCTTGTAGCCGGGAACGATAACGACCGGATCGGCGCCGATCGATTTGAGCGCAGCAGGCAGCGCGCTGATTACGTCGGCAAGTCCGCCGACTTTGGCCCAGGGAGAAATCTCAGCAGCAATGATTGCGATTTTCACAGTGGATGCAGGATCTGGGTTGCGCGGGCAGCGCTCTCGGGCCGCCCGCACTTTTCAGGTTCGAGTATTCCCTCATCCGGCATTGTACGGAAGCGCCAGAGAGAGGGCTAAGGCGAGTTCAGTTCAGCGCGGTGGTTCGCTCGCGCGGCGGAGCCGCGTCGGGCGGTGGCAGTTCTCCAGTCTTCGCCGCGCCATCGATCAGCGCCTCGCTCAGCACCTCGCCGACAGTGTCCACGAAGATGAACTTCATTTCGTGGCGCACCTCGGATGGGATGTCCTCGAGGTCGCGTTCGTTACGGCGCGGCAGGATGACGGTCTTGATTCCTGCGCGTCGCGCGGCGAGCACTTTCTCTTTGATCCCGCCGACCGGCATCACCTTGCCGCGCAGCGTGATCTCTCCGGTCATCGCCACGTCGGATCGCACCGGGCGTCCGCTCAAGAGCGACGCGAGCGAGGCCGCGATGGTCACACCGCCCGAAGGACCGTCCTTGGGAATCGCGCCGGCGGGGAAGTGTACGTGGATATCCGACTTCTCGAAGAAGTCGCCCGCGATTCCGAGCTGCTCGGCGCGCGTGCGCACATACGAGAGTGCGGCCTGCGCCGATTCCTTCATCACGTCGCCGAGCGAGCCGGTGAGGCTGAAGCCCTTTTGCCCCGGCATCCGCGTGCTCTCGATAAACATGATGTCGCCGCCGTTGGGCGTCCATGCGAGCCCGGTGGCGACGCCCGCTTCGTGGGTGCGCTCTGCCACTTCGGAGTAGAACTTCGGCGCCCCGAGATAGCGCTGCACGTCTTCGGCGGTGACTTCCTGCGGCGCGGTCTCGCCCTCGGTGATTGCGCGTGCGATCTTGCGGCAGACGCGCGCAATCTCGCGCTCGAGGCTTCTGAGTCCCGCCTCACGCGTATAGTTGCCGATAATCTCGTGCAGAGCTTCCGGCGTGAACTTGATACTCACGTCGCCCAGGCCATTCTCCGTTAACTGCTTGGGGATCAGATGACGCTGCACGATCTGCATCTTCTCTTCCTCGGTGTAGCCCGGCAGCTCGAGCACTTCCATGCGGTCGCGAAGCGCCGGCGGAATCGGATCGAGCATGTTGGCGGTGGTGAGGAAGAGGACCTTCGAAAGATCGAACGGCACGTCGAGGTAGTGATCGGAGAACGAGTTGTTCTGCTCGGGATCGAGCACCTCGAGCAGCGCCGACGCCGGATCGCCGCGGAAATCCGCGCCCAGCTTGTCGATCTCGTCCAGGACGAAGAGCGGGTTGTTCGAGCCCGCGTTGCGCAATCCTTGCAGTATACGGCCCGGCAGCGAGCCGATGTAGGTCCGGCGATGGCCGCGAATTTCGGCTTCGTCGCGGATACCGCCGAGCGACAGCCGCACGAACTTACGGCCCATCGCGCGCGCGATCGATCGTCCGAGTGAAGTCTTGCCGGTTCCCGGCGGTCCTACGAAACAGAGAATCGGACCCTTGGTGTCTTTCTTCAGCTTGCGCACCGCGAGGAATTCGAGGATGCGCTCCTTGATCTTATCGAGATCGAAATGATCCTCGTCGAGCACCTCGCGCGCGTGCTTGATGTCGAGGTTGTCCTCGGTCGAGACTGCCCACGGCAGCGTTACGAGCCAGTCGAGATAGGTGCGCACGACGGTATGCTCCGCGGACTCGGGCGGAATCATCTTGAGGCGATCCAGCTCCTTGTCGGCGGCCTTGCGCGCGTCGGGCGGCATCTTCGCATCTTCGATCTTCTTTTCGAGCTCCTCGACTTCGGAGGTGCGCGCGTCGCTCTCGCCGAGCTCTTTCTGAATCGCCTTGAGCTGCTGGCGCAGGTAATACTCGCGCTGATTCTTGTTCAGCTCGGTCTGCACTTGCGATTGGATCTTGTGCCCAAGTTCGAGCAATTCGATCTCGCGCGTCAGGATCGCGATCAGCTTTTCGAGCCGCGCGCGCACGTCGAGAGTGGAGAGCAGGTCCTGCGCTTCCTCGATCGCGATCTTCAGATACGAGGAAACCATGTCCGCGAGCCGGCCCGGTTCCTTTACCTGCATCGAGAGTCCCTGGAGCTCATCCGGAAGATACGGGACGAGCGAGACGAACTTCGAGAACTGGCTGACCAGATGATCGTGCAGCGCGGCGACTTCCTTATCGACCGACGTAACTTCATTGAGGCGCGTCACGTGCGCAACGAAGTAGGGCTCGCGCTGGGTGAAGTTGCCGAGCTCGACGCGCGCCAATCCCTGCACCAATACGCGCACGCTCTGGTCGGGATAACGCAGCATCTTGAGGATCCGCACCGCGGTGCCACGCGGATAGAGTCCCTCGGGCGCAGGCGTTTCCTCCTCGGGATTCTTCTGCGCCGCGAGCGCGATAATCCTCGAGGTCTGGCCGACATCCTCGATCAATTTGAGCGAGGCCGCGCGCGAAACCAGGAACGGATGAATTTGGCTGGGGAAGATTACGATGCCGCGCAACGGCAGCACCGGGAGCAGCTCGGGAATCTCGACGGTGCTGAGGTCGTCGTCGATTTCGAAGCGCTTTTCCCCTTTTGGCTTGTCTGTCATAGGTGATTCCAAACCTCTTCGCGGAGGGGACCCGCGCCGCCCGTACTTCCACGCACTCCAAAATTTACCGTAATATACGAGTGCCGGGCGGACAAGGTAACCTCTCGGTAATAGAACCTAATCACGGTCGGCGGCGCGCGCCACTGAGGTCGAATTGCCCAAGTACCGGTTCGCAAAATTATTCAGTGAGGATGAAGCTAACGAGCTTGTTCCACGGCTGGAAATACTTGTCCGTCGGTTGCAGATGCAGGCCAATTCGCTCCGTGAGCGTATCCAGGACCTGTCCGATACCGACGCCTCCGTGCTCAGCCGCGAGCTCGATGACCTGGTCGCCGAGTATCCGGAGCTGCGCACCTTTACCGCGACGATGGCCGACGCGGCGTCAGAGATCGATTCGCTCGGGTGCCTGCTCAAGGACATCGACCAGGGCCTGATCGATTTTCCTCACGAGCAGGGCGAGGACGTTGTCTTCCTGTGCTGGCAGTTCGGCGAGCCGCGCATCGTCGCATGGCACAGCGTCGAGAGCGGGTTCTCCGATCGTCAGCCGCTGCCCGGCGCGCAGAAGCTGTATCTCAACTGAATGTGATCGTGGACGGACGGGAGTAAAGTTGACGGCATGACAATCGCGCTCTTCGTTTATTTGCTTGCGCTCGCATGCTGGCTCGGCGGAATCATATTTTTTTCGTTTTTCACGGCGCCGATGATCTTCACGCGGCTGCCGATCGCCGAGGCCGGCAAAGTGATAAGCGCGATTTTCCCGCGCTACTACGCGCTCGGATACATCGCGGGAATTATCAGTCTTGCGCTCGCGATTTATTTCACCTCGATGCGGCATTCGCGGATTTGGTGGGCGGGCGCGACGCTCGCGATCGCGATTGCGCTCGCGATCACGCTGTATGCCGGGATGATCATCCGACCGCGCGTCGATTCGATTCGCACTGTCGCCGAAGAGGCGACGCCCGATCCGGCGCGCAAAGCGGAGTTCGATCATCTGCATCGCCTGTCCGTGATGCTGAACGGCGCGGTGCTGCTACTCAACCTCGCGGCGCTCGCCGGAACCGCAGGAGCATTGGTGCCGCGTGGCTGAGATCTATCCTTACAAGGCAATAATCCTCGATCTGTTCGATACGATCGTGACGTGGAATCCCGAGGGATTGCCGCGCGTGAAGTGGCGCGATCGCGAGACGTGGAGCACCGTGCCGCTGATGTATGAGGCTCTCGAAGCGGCCTTCGGCGGACCAATCGATCGCGATGCCTTTCTCGATACGCACTACGATGTCTATCGCGAGACTTTCGACGCGCGCGCTGAGCATGAGCCGCTTGAGATCACCTGTCTCGAGCGCATGACGCGCACCGTCCGGAAGTTCGGCGCCGAAGAAAAGATCGCGCCGGCGCTCGCCGAGGAGCTGCGCCGGATTCACATGGGTCGCGTGCGCGAAGTGACCTCGGCGCCTGCGCCGCGCGTCGAAGCGGTGCGCAAGCTCGCGACGAGGTATCGCCTCGGCCTGGTTTCGAATTTCGACGATGGCGAGACCGGGCACCTGATCGTCGCCGACACTGGAGTGCGCGAGCTGTTCGAGATCGTCGTGATCTCCGCCGACGCGGGCGTGCGCAAACCGCATCCGCAGATCTTCCTCGATACGATCGCGAGGATGGACCTGCAGCCGCGCGACGTTCTGTACGTCGGCGACACCGCGCATGACGACGTGCTCGGCTCCAAGCGCGCCGGGATGCATGCGGCATGGATCAACAAGCACGGCGAGCCGCTGCCCGAGGGCATGCCCGAGCCTGACATCATCATCAGTGACCTTGCAGAACTTCCGGCGCGGCTCGGCCTCTGACATGAAGCGGCTGCGCACGCTCAGCGTTATCGGCGCTGGCGAGGCTTCGCGCGAGCTCAGGAATCTTGCCGAGGAAGTGGGGCGCGAAATCGCGCGCCACGGCACGGTGCTCGTATGCGGTGGGCGCGGCGGCGTGATGGAAGCGGCGGCTCAGGGCGCACTCAGCGCGGGTGGGCATACGATTGGAATCCTGCCGGGGAGCGACCGCGCCGCGGCGAATCGCTACATCGAATTTGCAATCGCGACCGGGATCGGCGAGGCGCGCAACGCGATCGTCGTTGCCAGCGGCGACGCAGTAATCGCAATGGAAGGCGAAGCGGGCACGCTCTCGGAGATCGGCCTGGCGATGAAAATCGGACGGCCTGTGGTCGCGCTCAATTCGTGGGAGAATATCGACGGTGTGGATCGCGCTAACGATGCGCGCACCGCCGTCGCGCTTGCGCTCAAGCTCGCGGCTCGCGCGCGGAGAAAGTGATCACCGATGGCCTCGAATGAAAAAGCCGCCGCCTTTGCCTCGCTCCAGCGCGCGCCGTTCTCGGCCGCGCTCGGTCTGAAAATCGAAGCATCGACCGAAGGCGCGGCGACGGTGCGAATGCCTTTCAGTGAAAAAATTCTCAACGACGGTGGAATCGCGGCGCCGATACATGGCGGCGCCATCGCCTCGCTCGCCGATTTCGCCGCCTGCGCCGCAGTGTGGTCGATGCCGGAGACGCAGCGCAGCGCGACCATCTCAATGACGGTGAATTACACCGGCCCCGGAATCAAAAGCGATCTCATCGCGCGCGCGATCGTCCGCCGCAAAGGCAAACGCGTCGCCAGCATCACCGTCGAGATCCACGACGACAAGAAAAACCTCGTCGCCGACGCGCTGGTGACCTACAAAATCGCATGAGCGAGTTGCTCGACACGATTCGCAATGCTGGCGCGCCATTTGGACTCAACCTGGTCGCGGCAACTGCGGTTGAACGCTACGACGCTTCGATAACGAGTGGTCATCGGGCGAGTGAGCTTGCGCCCGGTGCGCGATCGATCGTGCTCGTCGGAAATGGCGGCGGTAGTTTGTGGGCGGCGCTCAAGCGGCATGCGGAGCGCAATCCCGGATGGTGGGAGCGTGAGCATCCGCTCGACGAATTCACGCGCGTGATTGTCGAAGGCTCAATCGCGGCGCCGATCCGCGCGTCCGGCGCGCGATGCGTCGTGGTTTATCCGTTCGTTCACGATAGTCGCACGCTCAACTTCGTACAGCTCGCGCGCGTCGCGGGTCTGACCGGCCCGAGTATCATCGGCGTCTCATTGCATCCGCAGTTCGGTCCGTGGATCGCATTTCGTGCCGCGCTGCTCGTCGACGAACTGATCGATTCGCCAGGGCCCGCCATCAACTTTGATCCATGTCCAACCTGCACGTCGCGTTCATGTATCAAAGCCTGCCCTGTGAACGCGGTCAGCATCGAGCGCGGATGGGATATTCCGAAGTGCCTGACGCATCGCGTCGAAGTCGAGCGCGATTGCATCAGCCGATGCCACGCCCGAGTCGCCTGTGTCATCGGCCCTGATCATATCTATCCGGACGACGAACTCGCCTACCATCAGACGCGCTCACTGCGTGCAATGCGCCCCTGGTACGAAGCGAATATCAAGAAGTCAACCTGAAGTACAAAACTCGCAAGTCGCGCCCGCATCAGGAATCGCGGCGTTTCGGAATCGCGGCGAGTCACAATCTCTTCAAAACAATTCGTGAATATTTATCGACCGCACTTAGGCAGTTCTGCCTAGGAGCGAGGTTTATTCGCTCACGCTCGCTGGCGTAGCCTTGCGCGCGGCTCTTCAGGCTTCCTGCGTTTGGTTTGGCTCTCTCAGCGATAGGGGGTTCGTAATGAAAGGTTTGATCGTCGTCGTAGCGTTTCTGGCAATTGGTGTGTTCGCCTCGCGAGGCTTTTGCGGCAACTACTTCAACACCTTGGCGCCGCACGCGTCGTTGCCCAGCGATTCCGCTTGTGCATCGCAGATTCCCACCACGCCGGAAGTGAGACCCGGCAACGCGCCATATAACTCCAAGTCCGCGATTCCGCCCGCCTTTCAACTGCAAGGCGTGCATAACTCGCCATTTTATGGAGTTACTCCCTCGCCCGTGCCGGTCTCAGACTTCGCGCGCGTCGATGGCAACTACTCCGGCTCGACCGACATGATCCTGCGCTGGGCCGCCTGCAAATGGGGTATCGATGAGAACACCGTGCGCGCGCAGGCGGTGCAGGAAAGCCATTGGCATCAGACCGATAAAAACGACTGGCGCACAACGTTATCGCAATGCGAGCGCGGCAACTGGTACGCCTGGACAGGCACAGGATGTGACCAGACCTATGGCATCCTGATGATCAAGCTCTACAACTTCAACGCATCGCCTGAGGCCGTCAACAGCACCGCCTTCAACGCCGACTTCCGGATGGCCTATCAGCGCGCATGTATGAACGGCGATGTCGCCAGCTTGCGCGACGACACACCGACGGACGGCTATCCCAAATACCCGCAGAGCGACACGGACACGATGCTCTGGGGATGCATGGGCGAGTGGTACAGCGGCGATTGGTACAGCTCGGACGCGATCGGTTACATCGGCCGACTGAAAGCCGCGATCAGCGCCAAGCTCTGGCTGACCTGGTAGGCGACTTAGGCTTGCGGCTCGGCGCTACGCTGCGCGATGAAGCGGCTGACTATCAAGCGCATCGAATCGATCGGCTGGATTCCTGTAAGTGGGAAATCGCCGAGAATGAAGGTCGGGTAGCCGAGCGCCGAGAACTCGTCGGCCTCGCGCTTGTTGGCTTCGAGCCGCGGGATAGCGACGCCACTGCGGATATCGGCGCGGAAGCGCTCGCGATCGAGGCCGGCGCGCGTGGCGATCTCCTCGAGGACGGAATGGTCGCCGATATTGCGCCGCTCCTCGAAAGCGGCCTGGAACATCGCGTCGTGATACGCGCGGAACGCGCCCGAGTCGCGCGCGAGCTCGGCGCCTGCGAGCGCAGCAGTCGAGTCGAGCCAGGCCGGCGGCATCGCCACCTGGATACCGGTCTCGGCGGCGACCATCAGGACTTTCTGCCGTTCGCGATCGGTGACGATGCGTCCGGGCTTGGCGCGATGATCGCGCATCGCGATCGGCACGCCTTTCCAGAGCGCCTCGAATTCGAGCTCGCGCTCCAGGTCGCTCACGATCCGCCATGCGATGTAACAGAGCGTCGAGGCGTAATCGAAATAAATTGGAACCTGGATTTTCCGCATCGGCGTCGGAGCTGAACTGCGAGAATATTGGCGCGAATCGCCGGCCCGGGGCAAATCGGCTTGCGCCGCCCCGACGTGTCGAACATCCTGAATTTCAACATGGACTCAAAGCGCAGGCCCATTCTGAAACTTGGCGTCGTCGATCTCGGCGTCGAAACCGCGTCGCTGCCAAGCGGCGTCACGGTCGATCTCGCGGTGATCCGGCATCCGGGAGCGGCGGCGATCGTGGCGCTCGATCGCGACGGATCGATCGCGATGCTGAATCAGTATCGGCACGCAATCGGCGGATGGCTTCGTGAGGTTCCTGCGGGATGCCGCAATGCGGGCGAGGACTATGCGCAGTGCGCGCGGCGCGAGCTGGGCGAAGAGGCGGGGCTCGCGGCGGCGCGATGGGACGCGCTCGGCGAGATCGTTACCATCCCAAGTTTTTGCGACGAGCGAATCGCGCTGTTTCTCGCGCGCGATCTTTCCGCCGGAACCGGCACGCTCGACCATGACGAAGTAATCAAGGTGACGCGCGTTCGCTTCGAAGACACGTTTGCGATGATCGATCGCGGCGAGATCGTCGATGCCAAAACGATCGCCGCGCTCTATCGCACGCGCGACTTCCTGGCGAAGGAGCGATCTTCGTGATCGAAGTGCTCGGCATCGAACATATCGATCTGACAGTCCGCGACGTGGCGCGCTCCGAAGCCTGGTACGACAAGGTCCTGCCCGCGTTGGGCTTCAGACGTATCGACGACGACGCTCCGCGATGGGCGAGCGCTCATCTGACGATCGCCATCAGGCCGTGCTCGCAATCGCAAGCCAGCGTTGAGCACGATCGCTATCGCGCCGGCTTGCATCACCTGGCGTTCAAAGCCAGGTCGCGCGCCGACGTTGATGAATTGTATCGATTCCTTGCAAGCGAAGGGCTCACGATACTCGACGCGCCTGCCGAGTATCCGCAATATGGCGAGAAATACTATGCCGTGTTCTTTGCCGATCCCGATGGCATGAAACTCGAGCTGGCGCATTTTCCGTGGGGATACTGGCGGCAAGTGCAATCCGCCGGAAGCGACGCGCGCCCGCGCTATGCGCTCAAGACCTGAGTTTCAATTTGCCCGCTTCGACCATGGGGAGAAGAGCGCCGCACGTAAGCGTTAAAAATGAAGTCTCTCGCGAAGACCTAAAGGGAGGGACGCTGTTCAAGGTAATTCAGCAAAGGCGCGGGCAAATCCACTTCCTTGATCCACTCGATTCACGACCTGCCATCTCGGGATGGCGCTTCTGAACATCGTTCCACGCAGAGAACGAGCCGACAACCGTATTGCCGAATACATCGATGACGCTGAACTTAATTGCTCAGGCAGCGGATATCGGTGATTTTGATGTGCGCCGAAAGGTGATTCGCGCGTCCTATCAGAAAGCGTAACTTGACATCAAGTTACCACTAATTCAATCAACTCGCGGATAGCTGCTGCTCAGCGGAGAGAATGTCAGAGGCGAGAAGGTTTCCGGCGCCGCTTGCGCGGCGCCTTCCGTGTCCTATGTCCCAGCCCGGTTCGCGATCGGAACCGGGCACGCCGCCGTGGCGGCGAAACTTGCTACTCGACGACTACTTCGTTCGGGAACAGAAATGTCGTCGCGCCATCGTCAAACTGCACCAGATACATATGACGATCGAGGTTGTTCACCTCGCGGATAATACGTGGTTTTTCGGTGAAGCGGCTGCGACCTTCATGATCGCGCACGGGCTTGAGGAGTCGGCACTGCTGCCCCACCAACATCTCGGTATTCGTGTTCGCTAGCATAGGTTTAATATCCTTTTCCTCGACATCCGGCTTCCGGCCTTCCACTACCCTTCTGCGAGTATAGCAAGCTCCGGGCCCAAGGTTTAGATGCCCAAAACCATCGCTGTCCATACACTTTAGACGTTCTCGCACCCTGCAAGATTTCGCTTTTACGTGTTAAAGGCACCAAACCGTGTACTGATTTCGTGACACTCCCCGACCAGTGGTAACACTATGGCCAGAAATGATAGGCAGGTCTCTGGCGCAGTTCGGAACCGCGAATAGAGGCCGGAAACCCAGATCTTCGCGTTTTCCTATTAGCAATCAGCGAGAGAATCAGATGCCTACGCTTTATCCGCTCGTAATGGGACGCCAGGCGGTCATTGCTTCCGAGCACTACCTCTCAGCCGCGGCAGGCGCGCGAATCTTCGCCCGCGGCGGCAACGCCATTGATGCTGCCGTGGCAGCTACGTTTGTGGAAGGCATCGTAAACCCGCATATGCATACGATAGGTGGCGAAGCGCCGATGCTCATATATTCGGCAGATGCTCGCCGTGTCGTCGCAATCAACGGCAATATGACCGCCCCTGGGCGCGCGACAATCAAACGCTATCGCGAACTTGGAATCGACCAGATTCCTCCATTCGGCCTCCTCGCAGCGGGCGTCCCCGCCGCCTTCGGTGCGTTGGCGACGGCGCTCAGGGAGTTCGGAACCAAAACGCTCGCTGAAGTTGCCGAGCCTGCCCTGGAGCTCGCCGAGGAGGGATTCCCAGTCCACGTCGGCTTGGCCGGTGAGGATCGCGGCCCCGATGCGATGGCGGGTGCAGGAGCTTCGCTGCGCCTGAACGCCGCTAACTTCCTCAAGCGATGGCCGACCAGCGCGAAGCTTTATCTGCCCAACGATGAAGTCCCGAATCCGGGGCATATCATCCAGAATCCCGCACTGGCGAACTTTTACCGCCGGCTCCTCGATGCTGAGGCTGCCGCACACAATCGCGGCCGTGCAGGTGCGCTGGACGCCGCGATCGAGCGCTTCTACCGCGGCGACATTGCACGCGAGATCGTTGACTGGTCCGACCGCAACCAGGGTTTGCTCTCCGCCGACGATCTGGCGCGCTTCGAAACGCGAATCGAAGATCCCGCGCACGCCGACTACCGCGGCGTGACCGTCTTCAAATGCGGTCCGTGGTCGCAGGGGCCCGTCTTTTTGCAGCAGCTCAAGTTGCTCGAAGGCTTCGATCTTCGCGCGATGGGCCACGACTCTGCCGATTACATCCACACCGTGATCGAATCGTCGAAGCTCGCCTTTGCGGACCGCGATGCGTACTACGCCGACCCGCAGTTCACCGACGTTCCGCTGGCCGCGCTGCTGTCGAAGGAGTACGCGGACCTGCGCCGACGGCTGATAGATTCGGCGCGCGCCTCAAAGGAGCAGCGGCCCGGCGATCCCCGTGCGATGCGCGCGCTGAATCCCGATGCGCCGCAGCTCCAGTCGTGGGGGCAGGGCACCATCCACGTCACGGCCGCCGATCGCGCGGGCAACATGATCGCCGTCACCGCCAGCGGCGGATGGATCCCGAGCTCGCCGGTTATCGACACGCTCGGCTTTCCACTCGGCTCGCGGATGCAGACCTTCTATCTCGACGAGCGCCATCCCAATGCGCTGCAGCCGGGCAAGCGGCCGCGCACGACCCTTTCGCCGTCGCTCGCGATGCGTGGCGACGAGCCGTATCTTGCGTTCGGTACGCCGGGCGGTGATCAGCAGGATCAGTGGACGCTTCAGTTCTTTCTGAACACCGTGGATTTCGGGATGAATCTGCAGGAAGCGATCGAAGCGCCGAAGTTTTCGACGCCGCACTTTCATTCGACGTTCTTCCCGCACAACACTTTGCCCGCAACGTTGCGGCTCGAAGACCGGATTCCACCATCGGTTCGTGACGCGTTGGCCGCCCGTGGCCACAAGATCGAGATGAAGCCGGCTTGGTCAGAAGGCCATGTGCTCGCGGTGCAGGTCGATCGCGAGCGCGGCCTGGTGCTCGCCGGCGCGGACCCGCGCGGTCAGCTCGGCCCGGTGATGGCGGCGCAAGCGATCGGATGGTAAATCAAGTATCGTTCACTTGCACTGCAATGATCGCAGTTTCGGGATTTGCGGAGGCGATGATCTTTCGCAATCCGATGAAAATCGGTAAGTGAACAGGCGGACGGCCCAGTGAATTGTGCTGTTGCCCTGACGCTGGCCTGTGGGGCAAATTTACGACCGCGAAAGCCTAGCAGCGGGTAAATTTTACCCGGTAGGTAACTTGTTATGGACCAGCGATTTGGGTTGATCGGACCCGCAGAAGGTAGAAAACTTAAGGTTGCTAAACGGTTTGGCTGACCCCAGAGCATTGGAAAGTGTGTAACTGTGGCAGGCACGGAAGCTGCTGAACGCGCAGGAGGGATGCTTGTGAGCACTCGGATATCGTCGGCTCTCAAGGTTGTTTTCGTGGCGATCGCGATCGTGGTGATAGCGGGATGCAGTGGCGAGCCGCTGTCCACTCGCGAGAAGGGTACCTTCATCGGAACCGGTGTGGGCGCCGCGACCGGTGCAATCATCGGCGCCGCAGTCGGCTCTCCGGGTGCGGGCGCCGCTATCGGCGCTGGTATTGGCGCGCTGGGTGGCTTCGCCGTTGGCAACCATATGCAGAACGAGGAAAATCAGCAGGCCCAGACCCAGTCTCAAATAAACTCCCAACAGCAGGAGATCGAGCGTCAGCGCTCGCAGATTCAGCAGCTCAAGCAGCAGCAGGAAACCGAGTAGGAGTAGCAACCATGCGCAAAACGTCAGCGATTATCGGGGTATTCGCCCTGATCGGAGTCTTTTTTCTCGCCGGATGCTCAGGCGATCCGCTGTCGACGCGTGAGAAGGGTACCCTCGGTGGCGCAGGCATCGGCGCGGCCACAGGCGCGATCATCGGTGCTGCGGTAGGTGCTCCCGGCGCGGGCGCTGCGATCGGTGCGGGTATTGGCGGTGTGGGCGGCTTCGCTGTGGGCAACGCGATGCAGAATGACGAGAATCAGCAGAAGCAGACCCAGTCTCAAATCAACCAGCAGCAGCAGGAAATCGAAAACCAGCGCCAACAAATCCAGCAGTTGAAGCAAGATCAGGAAACCGAATAGCGCGCGCCTCGTACTGCTTTATAGCAGGAGGTTCGTATGCGCAGGAACATCGCGATCGTCGCGGCGGCGGCGATTTTTGGTAGCCTTGTGATGGCTGGATGCTCGGGACAGCCGCTCTCGACCCGCGAAGAAGGTACTCTCGGCGGTGCAGGGTTGGGCGGTGCGGGTGGCGCTATCGTCGGCGCCGCGGTTGGGCATCCGCTGGCAGGCGCCATGATCGGCGCGGGCCTTGGCGGCGTGACCGGCTACGCGGTCGGCAACTCGATGCAGAACAACGAGAACGCGCAGTCCCAAAGCCAGGCTCAGATCAATCAGCAACAGCAGGAAATCGAGCAGCAGCGCCAGCAGATCCAGGCTCTGCAATCGCAGCAGAACACCGAGTAACAGCTTTCGATTCGGCGAAATAACGGAGGCGTCGCAATACGCCTCCGTTGCGATCTCGCCGCGCTAGGCCGGCCGGCAGAGCTTGCACGGGCGAAGGCCCGCATGCTCGGCCTTCGCGGCATTTGCGAAAATCAACGCTCGCGTCGGGTCTGCCCGTTTAGCCGCCGAGCACTCCGGCCGGCAGAAGATATGCGTCCCGCGATGCCCCATCACGGCTTCCGGCGGCATTTTCAAGTCGCTCCCGACATGAAATCCTTCCAGCTCGAGCAGTTGCAGCTTGCGATCGACGCCGCCGCCGTAGTTGCCGATCGTTCCATCCGATCTGACTACGCGATGACATGGCACGAACAGCGGAATCGGATTCGTGGCCATCGTCGTGCCGATCGCTCGCTGGCTGTTGGGATGCCCGACGGCAGCCGCGAGCGCCTGGTATGTGATCACCGACCCGCTTGGTACTGAGCGCAGGCGTGCCAGCGCGCGGCGCTGGAACTCGCTTTCCACGATCGAGAGATCTACTTTCTGATTGTCGAGCGCGGCTGCATCGCCGAGTTTGAAGTAACGATCCAACTCGGCCATCACCTTCTTCAGCGCCGGTTCGTTCTCGACCAGATCGAATCGCTCGCGCATCCGGCCGAGCATCCGATCGGCGCTCGAAGTCCACATGAAATGGAGCCCAACGAGGCCGCGATCGCTCTCCGCGACGAGCAGGTTCCCGAGCGGCGAGCCGACCACGCTTACGCGCGCCTCGGGCCGTCGAATCAAGCGGAACGCCTTGGCCGAGCGATGCTTCGCCCTTGCGATCATCGCGTCGATCGCTGCTTCGTCGTAGTTTTCCGGAATCTGCCTGTTCTTCATTTGCATCATGGTAGTCACTCCGCGGCGCGGATTTTCTTGAGCGCCTGGTAAACGCTGGCCCGCGCACTTTCGGGACTGCATTTGAGCCGCGCTGCGATCTCGTCGTACTCGAGACCGTCGAACTTGCGCATCGCAAGCGCCCGCCCTTGCATCCGCGGCAATTGCGCCACCGCAAGTTTCAGATGCACGAGGCGGTCTGGGCCGCCATTGCTCGCCCCCGCTCCGAGCGAAGCCAACTCCTCGGCGTCGCCACCGCCGTCGACGAGCGTACGCGATCGGCGTGCTTTGTCGCGCGAGCGATTGCGGCAGAGATTCGTCGCGATGCGATAAATCCACGGCCGCAGACCCTCGCGCGAGCTGAGCTTGGGGTAGGCGCGATAGGCGCGCAGCCAGGTCTCCTGGAACAGATCCATCGCGTCCTCGCGATCGTTGGTCGAGCGCAACAGGAAGCGCATGATCTCGCGCTCGAGCGACTTCACCGCCTCTTCGAACGGCGGCGGCAGGTTCAGCTTCACTTGCAGTGCCATCTTACCGTCTATAACCCCGCGCACCCCGATTCGTGAATCCGCCGTATCCGCGCTGCGTTGACCCGCGCTGATACGGGGGCTATCGAAGCACCAAGGGGAGGGCAGCGCCGGAGGTACGCGCATGACGCCCGTCGAATCGATCGCGCTATGGGCCGGGCTTTTCCTCGTCTCGCACCTGGTGATTTCTTCAGCCACCGTGCGCCCGCGCCTGCTCGCTGCTGTCGGTGAGCAGCCCTATCGAGGTATCTACTCGCTGGTCGCATTCGCCACGCTCGGCCCGCTCATCTATGTGTTCGCCTATCACAAGCATGCCGGTCCGATGCTCTGGATGCTGCGCCAATACGACTCGGCGCGCTGGCTCTCATGGTTTTTGATGCTGCTCGCGTTCGTGTTCTTCGTTGCGAGCCTTGTGAATCCGAGTCCCGCCTCGATAGGCGCGCCGTCGCAGTCCGCAGCGCACGGCATCCTGAAAATCACGCGCCATCCAGGATTCGTCGCGTTCTCGCTGTTCGGCATCGCACACATGCTGATGAACGGATGGCTTGGCGACGTGATTTTCTTCGGCATGTTCCCCGCGCTCGGCGTGATCGGCGGAATGCATCAGGACCAGCGCAAGCTCCGCGACCTGGGCGAGAGCTATCGCAAGCTGATGGCCGAGACATCATTCGCTCCATTCGCAGCCATCCTCTCAGGCCGCCAGCAATTCACATTCGCCGACGTGCCCTGGATCGGCCTCGCCGGCGGCGCCGCCGTAACCGTGATGGTGCTGGCGCTCCATCCATTCATCTTCGGCGGCAACCCGCTCGGGTGATTTGCGCGATGGCGATCTGTGAACTCACCCTCAAGTCCGGTTCTGTTTAATAACCTCGCCCGGACAGCGGGAGAGGTTATTAATTGAGGAAGGTTGTAGCGGTGGCTATTCTTTACGAATGGCAAAGGGCGTGAAGATTAACGTTGGTAGACTCCAGCGTTCGCAGTTCGACGAAGCCGTCGAGCTCCTATCCAAGGCCTTTCACGACGATCCATATCAGACTTACATTGAGCCAGACCCCGCGAGGAGAATGTGCGATCTCCATCAGTCTTTCCGGTGTAGGGTCCGCCATTGCCTTGC
>DATJMX010000075.1 GCA_035508495.1 Candidatus Binataceae bacterium | reverse complement strand
TCAAATCTAACTGGAGGAAGTCTTGACAGTAGTCCTCGTGAAGACGTAGCTCGAACGCGCTTACCGGAGAATTATCACAAATAGCAAAGACCTGATGAGTTTCGAAGTCGCCTAAAAGCACGTCATGCGACACGGAAAGAGCAGCTCAACGAAGCGGATACTCGGCGACGGCCACGCGCCGGAAAGCAGAATCGTATGGCCGAACTCATCGGGCCGCCTTTCGGTGATCGGAACTTCGATCTCTTGGAAGCGCGATTCGCCGTCAGGTGTGGCATGAAATCGGGTAGCTTTCATTTAAAGTCTCCAGCAAACTCATTCAGGTCAGGTGCTCAAGTCACTTTAATTTCGCGCCCGCCGCCAGCGTTGCGGTCTTCGCCATCTCGGTACCCACTTCGTAATACCGCAGCGCCGATGGTTGAGCCACTTTAAAATGCGCCGCCGGCTCAACGGAGTTCTCTACGCGGCAGTTTTCTTTGGCCCGTGTTCCGGCGATACTTGCGCATCGGTATGCAGGATCGGGAGGCTGCCGATGCGCTGCGCAAAATGTGGAGTCGAAAATCCGGCTGGCAAGAAGTTCTGCGGTGATTGCGGCGCGGCGCTAGCGAATCTTTGTCCGAAATGCGGTGCCGACAATCCAGCGGGCAAACGCTTTTGTGGTGAGTGCGGCACCTCGCTCGGAGTGCCCGGCGCGGCGGCCTCGGCAAAGCAATTAAATGATTCACCTATTCGACTAGCTGAGACGCCCGCCGCTGAAAATCTCGAGGGCGAGCGCAAGACGGTCACGGCGCTGTTCGCCGACATCAAAGGCTCGACGGAACTTGAGCAGGACCTCGATCCCGAAGAAGCGCGGGCGATTGTCGATCCTGCGCTCAAGCTGATGATCGAATCCGTGCATCGATACGACGGTTACATCGTGCAAAGTACAGGCGATGGCATCTTCGCGCTGTTCGGCGCGCCGCTCGCGCACGAGGATCATCCGCAGCGCGCACTCTTTGCGGCGCTCAAGATGCAGGATGAGCTCCACCGCTATGCCAGCGCCCTTCGCGAGCGTGGCCGGCCGCCGATCGAGATCCGCGTTGGGGTGAACACGGGCGAGGTGGTGGTGCGAGCGATTCAGACCGCCGACGGCCACAACGAGTATACGCCGATCGGTCATGCCGCAAACCTCGCAGCGCGTCTCCAGGTGCTGGCGCCGACCGGATCGATCACAGTCGGCGAGAGCACCAGGAAATTGTGCGAGGGATTCTTCACCTTCAAGTCGCTCGGCCCGACCCAGGTAAAAGGCGTCACCGAACCGGTCAACGTTTTCGAGGCTACTGGACTGGGCCCGCTGCGGACACGCCTGCAGGCCGCCGCGCGGCGCGGACTTTCGCGATTCGTGGGCCGTGCCTCCGAGCTAGAGCAGATGAAGCGGGCGTTGGCTTCGGCGCAAGCCGGACGCGGACAAGTGCTCGCCGTGGTGGCCGAGCCGGGGCTCGGCAAATCGCGGTTGTTCTACGAATTCCAGGCTCTAGGACATAGCGAGTCTCTGCTCCTTGAGACGTTCTCAACCGCGCATGGGAAGGGCTCGGCGTACCTGCCGCTAGTCGAACTGCTGCGAAATTATTTTCGGATCGGCCCCGATGACGACGTCCGCCGGCGGCGCGAGAAGATCGCCGGCAAGGTGCTGATGCTGGATCGCGCGCTGGAAGACACCTTGCCCTACTTCTTCACCCTGCTCGAAGCAACCGAGGATCAGGATCCGCTCATCCAGATGAGTCCTGATACCAAAAGGCGCCGCACCCTGGACGCGATCAAACGCTTGCTTTTGCGCGAAAGCCTCAACCAGCCGCTCATTATCGTCTTCGAGGATTTGCACTGGGTCGACGAGGGCTCGCAGGCGCTGCTCAACCTGCTAGTCGAATCGATCGGCACGGCGCGCGTTCTAATCCTGGTGAACTATCGGCCCGAGTACAGCCATAGCTGGGGCAACAAGACGTTCTACACGCAGCTTCGTCTCGATCCGCTCGGCGCCGAAAGCTCCGCGGAGTTGCTCAATGCGTTGCTCGGCGAGGGCCGCGATCTGGCCGCGCTCAAGCGCGTAGTCTTCGAGAAGACCGAGGGCAACCCGTTCTTCATGGAAGAAATCGTGCAGGCGTTGTTCGAGGAGGGCGCGCTGCTGCGCAATGGCGCGGTCAAGCTCGCGCGATCGCTGAACTCGATCGAGATTCCTGCCACCGTGCAGGCGGTGCTCGCTTCGCGCATCGACCGGCTGCCGGCCGAAGAAAAAGACCTGCTCAACACGCTTGCGGTAATCGGAAAGGAATTTTCGCTCGAGCTGGTGCGCGAGACTACCGGAAAATCCGACGACGAGCTGCTCCGGATGCTCGCGAATCTGCAGGCCGCCGAATTTATCTACGAGCAGCCGGCCCTGGCCGATATCACCTACGTCTTCAAGCACGCGCTTTCGCAGCAGGTGGCGTACGGCTCTGCCCTGCAGGAACGGCGCAAGGTGCTCCATGAAAGGATTGGGCGCGCGCTCGAATCGCGATTTCCCGCCATTGCTGAAACTCAACCCGAGCTGATCGCGCATCACTTCACCGAGGCGGGCCTCGCCAACGAAGCAATTCCCCATTGGCAACACGCCGCTGAACGTGCCGTGCAGCGCGGTTCCAATCCTGAAGCAATCACTTACGTGAAGCACGGACTCGGACTACTCGAAAAGCTGATGCAGGAAACCGATCGACATCAGCAACGCGAGGACAATCAGAGGCAATACGCGCTTTTCTTCTTGCTCGCCGAGGCGCAGAGCAATCTGGGTGAACACCTCGAAGCCCAGGCCACCTTCATCCGCGCCGCCAAGTTCGCGCAACTCCTTCAATCCACGGAACTCCTGGTCCGCGCTGCACGCGAGCTTGCCCGTATGGCGAGCTGGTACGGTGTCGACGCCGTTCCCGCCGTGGACTTCCTGGAAGATGCACTGCGAACCGCACCGACCGGCGATCAAGCGCTCAGGATTAAGACGCTGTCCGCGCTAGGCTTGGCGCTGGCGGCAACCGGCCAGGGTAAAGAGGCAAAGGAGACGGCACGCGCAGCTGTCGCGCTGGCTCGGAGCTTTGCCGATCCCGAACTGCTGTCCGAGTCATTGGAAGGAGCGCTTCTCGCGTTTCAGGGGCCCGAGACCACCGACCAGCGTCTTGCCTACGCGAGTGAACTGATGCAGCTCTGGCACGCGAACGAAAAAAAGGGAGCCTACCACGACCGGGCCTATACTCTGGCCAGTTGGGGGCTTTTCTCATGCCATCTCGAGCTCGGCAACATGCGCCCCTTCGACGACGAGCTTGATGATTGGATCAGGTACGAGGAGAAATGGCAGGAACGGTTCGAGATCAGCACCGCGCGAGCCTATCGCGCGATGCGGGCGCTGATGCGTGGCGATTTCGCCGGCAGCGAACGCCTCGCGAACGAGGCGTCGGAACTTGGTCAACGCCTTCAGACTCAGAACACTTCGGGCATCTTCGCGGTGCAGATGTTTACCCTTCGACGCGAACAGGGCCGGCTCAAGGAACTCGCGCCGGTGGTGCGCTACTTCATCCAGCAACACGGCGCGGCGGCGGCATGGCGGCCCGGCCTCGCCCTGATCTACGCCGAACTGGGGCTTGAGCCGGAAGCGCGCGAACAGTTCGAGATTCTCGCGCAGCACGAGTTCGCGGACCTGCCGCGCGACGCCCTCTGGATGGGGTCGATGACGTATCTCGCCGATGTCTGCGTCTTCCTCGCCGATCAGCGGCGCGCTGCGTTGCTCTACGCTCTGCTCGCGCCGTTCGACGGGCGCAATGTCGTGGTCGGCAACGCGATCGCGTGTTACGGCGCCCTCTCGCGCTATCTCGGCGCGCTCGCCGCGACGCTCGAGCGATGGGACGATGCCGAACGACACTTCGAGGACGCGCTTGCTATGAACACGCGGATGGAAGCGCCGCCCTGGGTCGCCCACACGCAGCATCGGTACGCGGGGATGCTTTTGCGGCGTAGTCGATCCGGCGATCGCGAGCGGGCGTTAGGGCTGCTTCACGCGGCTTTTGAGACCGCGCATGGGCTCGGCATGGGCGCGCTCAACGAGCGAGTCAGCGCCGCACTAGAGAGAACCAGGCCGCACCTAAGCTGAAGGTCAGCCCGGGCGCGTGGGGCTCGTCAATCCGGGCGCGCCCGGATCGAGCTTCTGGTCGCCGAGTTCGACGATAACATCGGCCGGAATTCCGAGCTTACGCGCCGCTTCGCGAATCGCGTCGGGATTAGGCGCTTCGTAGAGGCAGTAGGTCTTCTTCTTGTCGGCGCTCAGGAAAGAGAAGAGCCATTGGACGCCAGAATCAACATTGACCTGCTTCACGGCCGAGGCCACATCCGGGGTTAGGTTCAATTGCTCGGCGAAATTTCGTTCGATCAAGTAGAGTGCCATAGGTTCACGACTGCTCCGTGATTTCTGCCGCGACCATGGGCGGTCGCGAAGCGCAGCGGGAGTAATACTTCGGATTCTCCCGACGCTCGTGTGTATCGCTTAGTATTTTGGCGGCTCAGGGGCAACTAGTCTTCTGACGGTCCCGGCTCGCGCGGACGCCTCCTCTGGCGACGTCCTATGCCAGCGAACAAGGTAACGCGAAACGAGCCGTCGACCGCGAGCCCCGGTTAGGTCCTCAAATATCATCGCATGCATCTACTTTCAAAAAATTGAATCAGCGTATTGCACAACGCACCGAGTCGGCTGTTCACTTCACATCTACTTCGATGCGCATCCAGGGATGAATGCAGCACTCGAAGAGATGTTTGCCCTTTGAGAGGCCGACCACGTCGAGATGGCTGCCCTGGAGGATTCGCGTTCTCGCCACCGCGATGTTCTTAAAACCACCGCTGCACTCGGGGATGATAGACTGGCCATCGTTGAGCGGTGGCAGAAATCCTCCGCCGTAATTCTTCACTTCCGTGAAGGTATGAGGCTCGCCACCCTCATTGGCCACGGTGATGATGGTCCCTTGTTTGACGGTGAGCTGATCGGGTTCAAAATCCCAACCCGGATCAGGGGTGCCGGCGTTGATGGATGCGAGCAGGTCGGCAAAGGTGGTGCTGAATCCAAGGGCGATGTTCTTGCAGAAGTCAGGGCCGCCCACCGCTGGGTCGTTGAAGGTAGCCGGATCGCATTCGTCCAGCGCCACGACTTGAGCGAGAGCTGGCTGGGTCCCGAGCAATCCGAGCATCTGAGCGAGTCCTGGCGAGCTTCCTGCCAGAATCATTCCTCCGGCCAACACGGCTAGTGTCGCTAACTTTTTCACTAACACTTCCTCCTTTTCGCGCGATGGCGAAGATGTTGCTGCAGATGAGTTCGATCGCCAATGGACTCGGTCTGAACTCTGGCTGAACTTCCTCTGAACTCGACAGATTTCGTTGCGTTTGTTCGCCTGTACGCTCGCTCGCGGCGACACTAGAATCAGCGCTCGGGGGAACAATGCCCGCCAACCCAATCAGATTCGGAGATTTCGAGCTGGATCGGGCAGCTTGCGAGCTGCGCCGAGAAGGTACCGTCATACCGCTTCAGCGCATTCCGCTGGAGCTTCTATGGCTTCTGGTGGAGCGTCGTGGGCAACTTGTCACACGCGAGGAAATCCTCGAGCGCGTGTGGGGGAAGGGCGTCTTCGTCGATGCGGAGAACTCCATTAACACCGCGGTGCGTAAGCTCCGCCGCGCTCTAGGCGACAACCCTGAGGCACCTAGGTTCATCCTTACCGTGCCGGCCAGAGGCTACCGGTTCGTCGCCCAGATTCGCAGACCGAAGACCGGCAGCACCGGACACTTTCGTGCTCGCGGTCTCGATGCGATGGTCGGACGCGAGCGGGAACTGAGATCCTTGACGAGCGGGCTCGACGAAACGCTCGCAGGGCGTGGCCGCTTGGTTTTTCTGGTCTCTGGCGAACCCGGCATCGGTAAGACGCGGCTCGCCGACGAGTTCGCGGCGGTGGCAGAGGCTAAGGGATTAGCGGTCCGGATCGGACACTGTTTTCAGGAAGCCGTTCCTTTCCTGCCATTCGTCGAAATGCTCGAGAGGTTCGTCGATGGCATAGCAGAACCCGGGCAGTTGCGCCGGCAACTGGCGGAAGAAGCATCGGAGTTGGCGCGACTGCTCCCCAAGTTGAGGCGTATTCTGCCCGATCTGCCACCTGCTCTGGATCTGCCGCCTCTGCAAGCGCGTCGTCATCTGTTCAATTGCTTCTTCGACTTCGTGGCCCGGATCGCCAACGAACAACCAACTTTGATGATCGTGGAAGACCTTCACTGGGCTGACGATTCCACCTTGGCGCTGCTCGACCACCTCGCACAAAGAATCGCGGATCTTCCTGTGATGCTCCTTGGTACCTACCGTGATGCTAAAATCGATGTCACTCGCGGATTGGCCAAGACCCTGGAAGATCTACTCCGCGGGCGAATTGCGACTCGTTTGAAGCTCAAAGGGCTGCTGCGCGACGACGTCGCGACCATGGTCAGTCGACTCAGTGGCAAATCAGCACCCGCCGAGGTGGTCGAAGAAATCTTTGCGGAAACCGAAGGGAACCCATTTTTCGTCGAGGAGTTGTTCCGTCATCTTGACGAAGAAAATCGGCTTTACAATTCCGCAGGCGAATTTCACTCCTCTCTCAAGATAGCTGAGTTCGAAGTGCCGGAAAGTGTGCGTCTGGTAGTAGGTCGTCGACTGGAGCGCCTGGATGAAACTACTAGAGGGATGTTAGCAACCGCCGCTACCATCGGCCGTTTCTTCAGTTTCGAGTTGCTGGAGGCTGCGAGCGGGACCGACGGAGACTCACTGATGGAGTGCATCGCGGAAGCCGAGGGGGCTGGCCTCGTTTACTCACTCACTGAGGCCCCCAAGGCCCGGTTTCAATTCTCTCACGAACTGGTCCGTCAAACGGTGATCAGCCGTTTATCGAGTGCCCTGCGACAAAAGCTTCATCTCGAAGTCGCCGCGGCGATTGAGCGGATCTTCACCGATACCCGGGAGGATTATTGGGCCGAACTCGCGTTTCACTATAACTGCAGCCCTAATGCTCGAAAGGCGGTCGAGTACCTCGAACGCGCCGCGGCGCAAGCAGCACGACGCACGGTCCACAATCAGGCCGTTACCTACGTCACAAGCGCAATTGAGCGGCTGCAGGAATGGCCGACGGGTGCCGAGCGCACCCAAGAAGAAATTACGCTGCAACTCACCATGGGCCGCGCTCTGGACGCAACGCTCGGTCTGTCAACACGGCAGACGGAGAAAGCTTACTCGCGGGCGTACGAACTGTGCCGAGAAATCGATGACCAACCCCAACTTTTTCGCGTGATGTCAGGACTGTGGGCGGTCTATCAAGTACAGGCCAAGTTTAAACAGGCACGCGAACTGGGACTGAACCTTTTGGCTTTAGCCGAGCGCTTGCGCCGCCCCTTGTTTCTACTCGGTGCCCACGAGGCGCTGGGAACCACCCTGCTGTGGCTTGGCGAGTTCGCTCCTGCTCGGGACCATCTTGAGCAAGCGATCAGCTTCTACGACCCGCAGAAACGGCGCGCAAAATCTTTTCGTGCCACTCAGGATCCGGGGGTCGACTGCCTCAGCTTTACGGCCTTAACCTTGTGGTACCTCGGCTATCCTGATCAGGCTTGCACTAAGATCGAAGGAGCTGTCTCTCTGGCTCAGGAGCTTGCGCACCCTTACACCCTTGGCTACGCGTTTACCCACGCCGCTCTAGTCTACCAGTTGTGCCGACGAGAACAGGCGACGCGCGAATCGGCAGAGGCCGCGATTGAGATCTGCTCGAAACACGGGTTCCCGTTCTTTCTGGGTACAGCAACGCTCATTCGTGGATGGGCCTTGGCCCAAGAGGGAACGCGCGAGGAAGGCATCGTGGAAATACTCCGAGGCTTAGGTATCTACGGGACAACGGGGTCTCGGATAAATTGGCCGGAGTATTACATCGCCCTCGCGGAGAGCTACGGAGTTTTGGGACACGTCGATGAAGGCGTAAAAGCGGTGGAGGAAGCGGTAACCGCAGTCGAAAAGACAGGCGAGCGGCGAGATGAGGCGGAGGTGCATCGCCTGAAAGGACTTTTGGTGCCGCGGCAGAAAGCTTCGCGCTCAAAGACTCAAAGCAAGTTACTTGCTGAAAAGCACTTTAGAAAAGCACTCGAAGTGGCGCGCAATCAGAGTGCGAAGTCGTGGGAGTTGCGCGCGACGACCAGCCTCGCGCGATTGCTGCGCGATACCAATCGCCGCGACGAGGCGCGCGCGATGCTCGCCGACATCTACAACTGGTACACGGAGGGCTTCGACACCGCCGACTTGAAGGACGCCAAGGCGCTGCTCGAGGAGCTAAGCGAGTAGCAGCATCCGCTCAGGGTTGAATTTTGGGAAGAGCACGGCCGAGCCGTCTCCCGGCCGTTCTCCGAATCTCGGACGTAGAAGAAGAAAAGCCGCATCGGCATGCCCAAACCCGTTAGCGAGCGTCTCTGCCCGACTGGCGAGCATTTCTGACGAGCTGATCCAGTGTTTCCGAACGAACGCCGAAGTATCTATCGCTCCGAAAACAAGGCCATCCTGTCTAACATCACCTCCGCCTTGTTTGCTCTCGCGCTCAAGAATGTCCAGAGCGGCGCTCTGCACGCTGAATCGTCGTTCCTTCTACCGAAACGGATTCGGAGCCGTGTCGCAGTGACGCGGAAGTGTCAAAGCGTCAGAAACATCACGCAGAGAATCGAAACTGAATTCTCTGATCGCTCAGCTCAGGAATTCAATTGACACTTCCGACTGTCGAGAAAGCATCACGCTGTGTGGGAGAACTGACACTTTGACGGATCGGATCGCTCTATCGACGAACCACCATTTGTCGACCTCTTACTGCTCGATTCGTCATGCGGCAGCCACGTCCGGTTCCAGCAGCCTAACGAGATAGAACTCCCGTGTCTTCGGCGAGTAGTCCTTGAACAATAGGCAAGGGATTGACAGCCGGCGGCAGAGCGACGTGGCTGCCTGTACCATCGCGTCGTGATTCAATTTGCGGACCTCGATCGTACGAGAATGCTGGTCAAAGACACAGCCATTCTTGGTAATTCGTCCGCTAAACCACCGACCAAGGACAAACTCGCCGGTTCCGATAGCAGCGGCGACTGAATTGACGTTCAGGTTCACAGGCTTCTGTTCAGTGGACTGGCAGAACCACTCCATGAAGATCTCATCGCAAGGGTCGACGTTGACCGGCAACACGATCATTCCGCCCGTCTCTTCCGTGGTCTGCCGCTCGACCCGCCGGGGCGGTTGAGCGAAAATCGGCTGATAGGTAAACGCAAGAATCCGCACCTCGCATCCGTTCAGCCGGCGACGATAATACGGGCCGTCGCCGGTTAGAGCGTCGTGCAGATCGCCAAAGAATCCTCGTGATGCCATCCATCCTCCTTGCTGTCGCCAGCGCGGCGCCAACTTCTATGTTGATAAAAGTGGAGGAGGGACCTGAAATCGGACGCGAATTCGGGCTTCGCGATGAGATCGGTCGTCATCATTAGCCGCATCGTCCCCGTCTCCAGGCCGGCTTTGGCACCTTGGTTGTCTCCCCAGGTTGCCGTGGCGGTCATCGGGCCGGTACCCTCGCGTCACTCTCGATGCCTTTATTTGATTGTAACCACGGCCAGCCAGGAAGCAAATTTTCTCGCCGCCTCACGGATTGAGTTGAAAAGTGAGAAGGCGGCAAGCTTCGCTGAATTGAGACATGAGTCGAACCCGCTGAAAGAAAGCAGCTCGCACGCCTACGGTCCGGACTCAACAAGATTTATGCACGCTCGGCGCGACATTCCTCTGCCTCTGTTCGTCTTTCGCTTTTTTAAACGCCACGCTACAAACTTAGCATGCAGTCCGGCGAAGATGACGAATCCGAATCTCCACTCCGCGAGGAGCTGCTGCGAGCGCAGCGCGCGGGAGTCGCTCTTGATTTCGATACTGTAAAACGGCCCATTTCGATGCTGTAGATTGGCCCACCCTCCATAGACCGGACATCCTGTTGATGTGGCAGGAGGCCGGGATGGAGAGGAGAGCGAAGGTGGAGCTGTTCGAGCTGATCCGCAGGGAATACGAGTTCGGAGTCGGAAGCATCAAAGGAGTCGCGGCCAAGTTCGGAGTTCATCGGCGAATGGTGCGGCAGGCATTACTCAGCGCAGAACCGCCCGAGCGCAAGCCTGTCGAGCGCGTTCGACCGGTGATGGGACCGTTGATCGCGTTCATCGATGCCATCCTCGAAGCCGACCGCAGGGCACCACGTAAACAGCGACACACCGCGCATCGCATCTGGCAGCGGATTGTAGCCGAGCGACCCGAGCACCAGGCCGCGGAAGCTACGGTTAGGCAGTATGTACGTGAGCGTAAGGCGGAGCTGGGTTGGTCATCGCGAGTGACCTGTGTGCCGCAGAGTTACCAACTCGGAGAGGAAGCCCAGGTTGACTGGTATGAGGCGTGGGCGGAACTGAGCGGCACACAAGTACCGCTGCAAGTGTTTACGATGCGCAGCATGGCGAGCGGCGCGGCCTTCCACCGCGCGTATCATCACGCCACCCAGCAGGCCTTCCTCGAAGCTCACGAGCACGCATTCAACTATTATCAGGGCGTCTTCGCGATCCTGCGGTACGACAACTTGAAGGCCGCGGTGAAGAAGATCCTGCGCGGCTATCGGCGCGAGGAGACCGCGCGTTTCATCGCGTTCCGCTCGCACTGGCGCTTCAGCAGCGAGTTCTGCTCGCCGTACGAGGCGCACGAAAAAGGTGGCATCGAGGGCGAGGCCGGCTACTTCCGGCGCAATCACTGGGTGCCGCTGCCCAAAGCGCGCGATCTCGAAGATCTCAACCTCCAGTTACTGGCCGCGTGTCGCGCCGACGAATGCCGTCAGATCGCCGGGCGGAGCCGGCCGGTAGGCGCGCTGATGATCGAAGAACGTGCGCATCTGCTGCCGCTTGCCGAGCACGGCTTTGACCTCGCCGATATCTCTTTCCCGAAGGTGGATGGGCTGGGCTGCGTCAGGGTGCGAACCAACTTGTATTCCGTTCCGCTTGATGTGGGGCGGACGGTCGAGGTCCGGCTCTATCCGAGTTGCGTCGAGATCTGGCACGAAGGGCGCTGCGTCGCCCGCCACGAGCGTTGTTACGAGCGCCATCAGCAAGTGCTCGATCTCGAACACTATCTCGATGTGCTGGAGCGTAAGCCGGGAGCGCTTATCGGATCGAAGCCGCTGGCGGCGTGGCGGCAACGCGGGCTGTGGCCTGAGAGTTATGATCGTTTGCTCGCCGAATTAGTCAGCCGGCACGGCCGGCAGAGCGGCACGCGCCTGATGATCCAGGTCCTGAGTCTGATAAGGCCGCATGGGCATCGGCGGCTGCGCGCGGCGGTCGAAGAAGCGCTCGCGCTTGGATGTTCGGATGCGGCGGCGATCCGGCATCTGACCGAGGCTGCCGATCTCGCTCGTGCGCGCAGTACGATTATCGAGTTGGGCGGCACGCTCTCGCGCTACGAGCGGCCGCAGCCTTCGCTAGCCGATTACGATGCATTGCTTGGCCAGAGGGCGGCATCATGAACGCAGAGCGCACAGCGTTGGAAGCCGCCACTATCCACCAGCAGTGCAAGGTGCTGCATCTGCCGAGTATCGCCGCGCAGTGCACGCAACTCGCAGAACAAGCGGTGCGCGAACGCCGCACGCATCTCGGTTATCTCGAAGCCCTGCTCCAGGCTGAACTCGAGGATCGCGAACAACGGCTGATCGAACGGCGCATCCACGAAGCTCGATTACCGCGGATGAAAACTCTGGAGGAGTTCGAGTTCGCCAAGTGCCCTAGGATCTCGGCGCAGCAGATCCATGAACTCGCCAAGGGCGATTATATCGCCCGAGCTGAGCCGATCATCTTTATCGGTGATAGCGGGACGGGCAAAACCCATCTACTCACGGGACTCGCGGTAGCCGCTTGCCGCCAGAAGCGCCGCGTTCGCTTCACTACCGCTGCAGCGCTGATCAATGAGCTGGTCGAGGCTAAGCATCAGTTGCAGCTCGGGCGCACGCTGGCGCGCTGGGCTCGTTACGATCTGATCGCACTCGATGAAGTTGGCTATGTGCCGCTGGCCGAAGTTGGCGCTGAGTTCCTGTTCCAGGTGATTGCCGAGCGCGCCGAGAAGGCGGCGGTCATCGTCACGACCAATCTGCCCTTCTCGGAATGGACCCAGGTGATTCCCAATGCCCGGCTCTGTAAAGCGCTGCTCGATCGCATCACTGATCGGGCCCAAATCATCGAGACCGGAACCGAATCGTACCGCTTCCGCAGAACCGCGGAGCGACGCAAACCCCGAGCCCCGGAGACCACCGAATGAGTTCAACGGAGCGGCGAGGGGGCGGTCCCCCTCGCACTCCCCCTGACCAGCAACTAGGAATCAAAATGGCTATAGCTGCTCGCTGACAACCCGGAGGGTGGGCCAAATCTGAGCATCAAAATGGGCCATGCTGCATTGTCAAAAGCACAGGGCGAACCTAAGTGCGTTTGATAAGCCTGCTCCAAGTGTCGAGGCCGTCGAATGGGAACTCAACCATTGGGAACGAGTGTGGGAAGAAGATGCCAACGAAGACATTCCCTTGATGCGGCTTGCGATGTCGTGGCTTCGGGGCAACATGCCACCTGTTGACCATATCTCGGTAGTGCATGGCGACTATCGTACCGGCAATTTCCTTTTCACCGAACACGACACAAAGATTTCCGCATGGCTCGATTGGGAAATGGCTTACCTGGGAGACCGTCACGCCGATCTGGCATGGGCGACAAATCGGCTTCTGGGTCATATGGCTGAAGATCACGAAACGTTTCTCGCGGGCGGGTTTATGCCGAGAGAGGAATTCTTCGCGGCCTACGAAAAAGCCTCAGGGCTGGCTGTCATTCCAAAGGTGCTGACCTTTTACGACATTTTCGGGAGTTACAAGATAGTTGTGATCTGCCTCGCTACCGGCTACAGGGCGCCGCGAAATGGGAAGACACATCAGGACGTGCTATTGGGCGCGCCGGAAATCCTGCACACCCGACACCGGCGCCATCCAGCCGTCGCCAATCCCGACGAAGGGGTCCAGCTTCGGCTCCCTCCGTCTTTCCCCAATCGCCGCTCCTCGATGGGTCGACCAGACTTATGATTTGAGGAACTCGTCGATCACCTTATCGACCATCCACGAGATAGTATCATCGAGACCAGTACCAAGAAGTGGAATCTCGAACAAAAGACTTCCCTTAGTCACCTCTCCAATCAAGGTCCTCACCACTACATCAATGCGATTCTTGAAAGTCTCAGAATTAGCGTTATATGCGGCCTGCTGGGCCGCTGTCGGCGTGAAGACTCCTGGATCGGTTGGCACGCCGCTTCCTGTATAGAGAATGAGTGTTGGATCCTTGATGGCTGTCAGTGCCTGGTATGCATCATAGCGGCCTCGCTGGAAATCATGCTCGCGAATGTCCGCAAGAAAAAACCCGGAGAACGCCCACATCGGATCACCTGCAAGCGCCGTGTCGGGACTGACGACAATAGGACAAAAACTAACTTTATCAGCTAGATCCGCCGCAAAGTCCATTAGCAGTCCGAGCTCGACAAAAGCTCCTGCGACGTTAGTTCTTCCGCTCGACGGCACATCGAGCCGTGAGGCACGCTCTGCAAGATCGGGTTCCAGAGCGGCGAGATCAGGAATAAAATTCTCTCGGAACAATTGCAGCCGGCTCTGATCGATCTTCCTGCGGCGTGCGAGTTGATCAGTGATGGATCCGGCAAGCCTTTGCAGGGTACTAAAATCGATGCTGATCGTGTTAAGGGCGGAGCAAAGATCCGAGAGAATATTCTGGCGCTCGTTAATTTGACTGTTAACGGCAGCAATACCCCTCACGCCGGACTCCTGAGATTGCTCCAGCAGACCCGGCAGAATCTGTTCGAGGACGCCTGCGGGCCCGACGTCCAGCAGCGCCGCTGGATTTACGCCTGTCGGCGGGAAGGTTACCGCGACTGGCAAGCTCTCGGGTTCGATTATCAGAAAGCGCCGATCGCGATCGTCATAGGCGTTGGTGCTCCAATCGACATCGTGAGCTAGGTTGATCATCTCGCCTACGGGATCGTTGTCGTACACTCCACCATCGACAAACCAACGGTCGCGCCACATCAGACTATCTTCGAACCGAGCGAGTCCACGAGGTGCAAACGCCAAAGGAAACGCCCCGGAGGTGACCGCGGTCTGTTTCAATGCCTGATAGGCATCAGCCCCGGTTATCACCCCTTGATCTGGCGCGTTATGATTGTAAATGCCAATAGGCGATGCCCAATAGTCGAGGCTCTTCGATTGGGACACAAGCATCTTGAAGCGTCCCACCACTGAATACTCATGCCAGGTCAGCAAGCGATTATTCAGCGCAAGAAGTGACTCAGGATCTAATGCCAAGCCAGACACAGTAAAGGCGAGCGACACAGACTGACCATTGAAAGCGGCATGCGCGCTTAGGGACTGACTAAGGCTTGGCAAATATTTGTCCGCAAGGCCAGATACCGCGTCGGAGTCCAGAATGGTATTCGCCGATTGAGCGTTACTGGCTAGCGTTTCGAGTGAAATGCCACTAACCCAGGCATCATGCAGTAAAGAGGTCTGTCCGTTGCCCGCGAGAATCTGCGCGAGCAGCGCGGCGGTAATGGAGCCTGCACTAGCTCCTGCTATTGCGTCGATATACCAGGAAGTTCCGCCATGCGTGTTGTTGTACTCTATAATGTTAAGTATTTCGGTGATTACGCCGGCCTCGTATGCTCCGAGCGACACACCACCCTTGATTGTAACAGCGAGCCTGCGCGGGTTGTTTGCCATGATGGGTTTCCGCCCTCTGCGCGTTATCGATGCAACCAGATTACGTCGAACTGGCGACGGATACTTCTCTTACTGTGACCAGGAACCTGCGTAAGGGCCGATATATTTGGGACCGACGTAGCGACTTGACTGAATCCCATTAGAGCGATGAGTCCCGTCGGTACATCCCACAGCACGCCATCAATCGCACTTTTGGCTACGAAAATCCCTATAATGATTACAGTCCAGAACAACATCTGCGCACGTGCGAGCGAGATCTGCGGAAGTGCATCGGCTTCCTTGGGAAACAAATAAATCAAGTCTGACAACCTCGGCCCTTCGCCCGGTCTGCGCATAGTTGTCGCTGACGTTGTTCCAGCCACCCAACGCGGCCGGGTGGGACGTGAAACATATCTGGTGGCAGCCGCTGCTAGCGGAGCGTTGCTTTTTTGGGGTGGAGCCGCACTTCCAGCAGCGCCCGTTCCCAGCGATAAACCCATTAGAAGGAGAATGCTGTTCGGAATTGTCGGTACTTCGAAACGGATCAACCCATAGAAGA
>DATJMX010000074.1 GCA_035508495.1 Candidatus Binataceae bacterium | reverse complement strand
TCAAATCTAACTGGAGGAAGTCTTGACAGTAGTCCTCGTGAAGACGTAGCTCGAACGCGCTTACCGGAGAATTATCACAAATAGCAAAGACCTGATGAGTTTCGAAGTCGCCTAAAAGCACGTCATGCGACACGGAAAGAGGGCTTCCGTAACGGAGGTTCCTCAGTCTGAAGGACCCTCATCATACTAGACTTCACGATCTACAGTTTTCTCAAGAGATAGATTTCCTTGCCGTTCAGCCGCATCATGAAATCCACGTCTCGGTTGAGTCCGGAGTTAATCAGCACCGCCTCGATGATCTCCGCCACGCTCTTGTTGATGTAGTAATCGGAATAACGATAGCGGCCGAGCTGGCTTAATCGCGGCTCCATCGTCACCCTGCAGCAGGTATAGCGTTTCACTTTGCGCTCCTGCTCGAAGGCCGTCACTATCCCAAAGTAGGTGTAGTGCCGCTGCCCACCACGGCGTTGCTTGACTGTCAGACTAGCGGCCTGGATCAGCACGTTACGGAATTATTAACGAGGCTGCCGTTAATCAGTTCGCATCAGCCTTCCATTGGCAGGGGTTAATCGCAACGGCGAAATACTATGGTAATCTATGCGCCGGCAGCACAGGCGCAACCTTCTCATAAAGCTCAGCGAATCCGAACGGTTTGACACGCTGGCCGTATGGAAGTGCCGCCACGTTCACGAGCAACGAATGGCGGCATTGGCAACTCCCGGCATTTTACGAAGCGCCGCAGAGTTTCTTCCGCAACTGGCAATGGTTAGAGGCAGGTACCTCAAACGGCTGACTGACTATAGATTGTTCGGTCTCCGATCAGGAATCCCGATCCGATTAACACCGGCTATCTAAGCGGCGGTAACGTGATCGGATCGGGGGGTTGCGATGCGGGCCAGGGGCGATTGTGCTTGGCCGCGATCTCGCCAGTGACGCGTTCCCATCGTTCCTTGCCGAAGGCCTTGTAGGTCTGGAACGGATTCACATATTCGCGCATGCGGAACGCCTGACCGTTTTTGGTTGTGATCAGTGTGAAATAGCGCTGGGTATAGCGGCCGCCGTCAACGGTATCACCGCCACCGGACGACTCGACAATCATCGAGTCTGGATCGGCCGTGGGATACACGCCGACCGGTTTTGTGCTAAAGCGCGGAACCACGCTGAGCAGATATTCCATGAAACGGCTCACCGCCTCGAACCCGATCATCGCGACCGGGATCTCGAACGTCGGCCCCTCCCAGATCGCATCTTGGTGCAAGGCATCGAGCCAGATTGCGCGCTGTTCTTCCAGGGTCGTGACCTTGCCGCCAAACGCATCGCCGATCGTCTTCCGCGCCATCGTTTATCTCCTCTTCGCTCCTACTTGTTGCTCACGCGAAGTCGCGCTTTGCGATGGGGACTTGAAGCTCGCGATTGGGCCGCGCCAGACGCGGCGCATCCTTCGAGAAAGACGTCCATCGCGTTCATAAATCGTTGTTCCAAAGACTGGGTCTTCTTTCCCCACCATCCGCTGGCCCAGTTGCGGGCGATCAATGTGAATATTCCTTCCATCATTTCTGCAAGGTCGAGCGTCTTGCGATCGGCGCGAATCTCACCACGCTGCTGGCCCAAAGCGAAGAGTCGCTCGTATTGCGCGTAGAGTTGAAGCCCCTTCTCGCGAATAACGCCAGTCGCATCGGTCATCAACCCTGATTGCGTAGCGACGAGCACGTGATACTCAGGGTCCGAATCCCACGAGATCGCCCATTGACGCATCAGACTGCGAATGCGGTCGGGTACGCTGCAGTCATCGCGCTTAAGCTCGCGTTTCACCGAGGCGATTGAGAACTCAAGCATTTCGACCGCAAACGCCATGATCAGCGCGTCCTTGCTGGGAAAGTAATTAAAGAACGTGACCTCGCTGATGCGCAATCGCTCTGCGATATCGCGGATGCGGGTCTCATCGTAACCCCGTTTGCGAAAGAGCGCGGCCGCCGTGTACAGAATCGCGCGGCGCTGTTCGGCTTTCTTCTCCTCGCGCAAACCCATCGCCGGATCAATGACACATCGCGAGCCGCGAAGGGAATCTCCGCCTGAGGCGGAGCTCTTTGCGGCGGTCCGGCGATGCAGCGTTATTGCTGCCTTGACTTGGGCTAATCATATATATTTAGTTCACTTAAATATTATGGCTAAGTCAACACAAATGGCAGGTAAGATTTCGTTCGACCAGGACGTCCCGCCGCGAGCTGGCGATCGTTCGACGCGCGCGCCGATGCGCAAGCGCGTGGCGGCGGGCGTCGGGACGCTGCTCGCGCATCGCCGGCTGCCGCTCGCAGCCGCGATCCTCGCGGCCATCGCGATGCTGCCGACGTTAACCGGCGGTTGGCAGCTCGACGATTATTTTCAGCGCGTCACGCTCCTCGGCTACGGCGACTCCAAGCCGATTCAGACCTTCGAGCCATACATCGATCGCGCGCACATCTTGAGCCAGATGGATTTCGGCTCGCTGCCATGGTGGGCTTCGCCGAATCTGCACCAGGTGTTTCTGCGTTACGCCAGCACGCTTACCATGATGCTCGACTATCGCCTCTGGCCGAATCATCCGGCCCTGATGCATCTGCACAGTCTGCTCTGGCTGGCCGCGGCGGTCCTGGTGGCCGCGCTTCTCTACCGTGAATTGCTGGGCCCGACCTGGATAGCTGGGCTGGCGGCTCTGATGTATGCGCTCGACGGCGCGCATGCCGTGCCTGCTGGATACCTGGCCAACCGCAACGCCTTGATTGCCTGCTGCTTTGGATTTTTGAGCGTGCTGACGTTCGTTCGCTGGCGCAAGCACGGCCAGTCATCGACTCGGTGGCTGAGCGTGCTGATGCTGGCGCTGTCGCTATCGGCCTACGAGATGGGCCTAGCTACCGTGGCGTACCTGCTTGCTTATGCGCTGGCCGTTGATGAAGACGGAATTCGAGCGCGGCTCATGCGGCTCCTGCCTCATGGCGCAGTGCTGGGCGCGTGGGCATTGATCTACAAGCTGGGCAATTTCGGTACGCAAGGTTCGGGCTTTTACATCGACCCGCTTCATAATCCGCTTCGCTTCGCCGGTTTATTTTGCCAGCGGGCTGCATTCCTGCTGATGGGACAATGGTCGCCGCTGCCTGCCGAGCTGAGCATGGCCAACGCGCCTGGCACCTCGGCGTTCATTCACTTGAGCGTGTTCAGCTTCGCGATCGCCGCAATCGTCACGGTGCTCTTTATCCCGCTGATTCTACGCGATCGGGTGGCGCGGTTCTGGGCCCTCGGCGCGCTGCTGTCGTTGGTCCCGATTAGCGCCGTGGGCCCGGAGAATCGCCTGCTAGGTTTCGTCGGGTTGGGTTCGATGGCACTTCTCGCTCAAGTGACACAGTTCGTCTTCGCTGGCTATTCCGGCGCGCCAGTCTCACGCATCTGGAAGGGTTTTGCGTGGGCCGCAACTTCACTCCTCCTGCTGCTTCACTTGATCGCCGCTCCGCTGATCGGAATCGCCGTGATCGCATACCAGAAAGAAGTCAACACCCGGCTGAAGCATGCGATGGCGAGCGTGCCAGGCGATCCGCAAATCGCCTCGCAGGACCTGGTGCTGATTAACCCCCCCGACCACATCTATACCGTCACAGCGATTTGGGCCTTGCATCGGCTCGCGGACCTTCCAATCCCGCGGCACCTGCGCGCGCTTTCTACGGGCGGCACCTTGGAGGTGACGCGCGTCGGGCCTCGGTCGCTGGAAGTTAATTTTGTCGGTGGATTCTTTCCGACCGCATTCAGTCGGTATGTGCGTAGTCCCAATGATCGCTTTTCGGCGGGACAGCATTTCGAAGTGCCAGGTCTCTCGGTCGTGGTCGAAACTCTGGACGCACAAGGTGATCCCGAGCGGGTGCTGTACCAGTTTCCGGTACCACTCGAAGATCCTTCGCTGCGCTGGATGGCCTGGCAGGATGGCGCGTACGTTCCGTGGACTCCACCGGTCGTCGGTCACACCGACAGATTCTATCCCCAGCGCGGGATTTTCTAAGTCAAATGGCGGCGCAGTGCACCTCGACTATCTCGCGCGCGAGTTCTGCCGTCGTCGACTCCGCCGCGTTTGGAGGCGCTACGAAATGCGGCACAGGCCTCGCGCTGATCGTGCTCGCGCGTCCGTGGCAGTGGATCAAGAACGGTTTGGTTCTGGCAGCGCTCGTCTTCAGCCATCGCCTGTTCCACCCGCGCGATGCAGCTTTGGCAGTGGTCGCGTTCGTGGCGTTCTGCGCTTTGTCGAGCTTCGCGTATGTCCTGAATGATATTTCAGATCGAGAAGCCGATCGCCTCAACCCGGAAAAGCACGATCGCCCGCTGGCCCGCGGCGATCTTACGGTCAGGCAAGCCGCCTACTTCGCGCTCGCACTCGGCGCCATCGCAACATTCTTGAGCGTCGCGCTCGGGTTCGGCTTCCTCGGGATCGCCGCGCTCTACATCGCACTTCAGTTCGGATATTCGCTGTGGGCGAAGCAGTACGTGATACTCGACGTGATCGCGGTTGCGACCGGGTTCGTGCTGCGCGCGTTCGGAGGTGCGGTCGCGATCGGTGCCGAAGTATCGCCATGGCTGGTCTTCATGACCTTCATGCTGGCGATGCTGCTTGTGGTCGCCAAGCGCCGGCACGAACTCATCGCGATGGGCGACGGCGCAAGCGCGCATCGTGGAGTGCTCGGGCAGTACAGCGTGCGCCTGCTCGACCAGATGCTCGCGATCGTCGCTGGCGCAACGCTGATCAGCTACATGATCTACACCGCCTCGGCCGAAGTCGAAGCGAAGCTCGGAACTCGTTATCTATATTTGACGGTACCCTTTGTTGCATTCGGAATTCTCCGCTACCTCTACCTGGTCGACGCGCGCAACGAAGGCGGCGATCCTGCACGGCTGGTCGCTCGCGACGGCCCACTGCTGCTGACGGTCCTTCTGTGGATCGTGGCCGATGTAACCTTGCTCTACGTCTAGGCATCCAACCACTTTGAATTCAGTGGTCGAAACGACGAACACAATGTCGTTGCTGTTGCCTCGATCTGATTGACCATTCAGCGATTGCGCTTCTTCAATCGACTTAGGAATCGTCGCGAATTTGCGAATGCTCGTCAGAATCGAAGACGGAATAGCACTTCATACAACGATCAAGTTCGGACTCGCGCGCCTCGCGGCGATGGCGTGACCCTTGCGTCGCGCTGTGCTGCGCGCCGAGAAAATCGTCACAGGAGATTTCAATGCAATCGATCAATTATCGCGCCGTTGATGTTGCCGGCCTCAAGATTTTCTATCGCGAAGCCGGTAGGCCCGACGCGCCAACCTTGCTGCTTTTGCATGGATTCCCAACCGCTGGGCACATGTTCCGCGATCTGATTCCGCTTCTTGCCGATCGCTTTCACCTCGTCGCGCCGGACCTGCCCGGCTTCGGCCAGTCGAGCCTGCCTTCCCGGGAAACGTTCAACTATAACTTCGACAATATTGCGGATGCGATTGATCGCTTCACCGAGGTGATAGGGCTGACGCGCTTTGCGATCTATATCTTTGACTACGGCGCACCCACGGGGCTGCGGATTGCGCTGAAGCATCCGGAGCGCATCTCGGCGATTATCTCGCAGAACGGCAACGCGTACGTCGAGGGTCTGAGCGAAGGATGGAATCCGATCCGCGCCTATTGGGAGAACGCCTCGCAGGCCAATCGCGATGCGCTCCGCGCTTTCCTGAAGCCTGAAACGACTGTCTGGCAATATACTCACGGCGTGCCCGATGCGACGAAGGTCTCGCCGGATGGATACTCACTCGACAGTTTCTACCTCGCGCGGCCGGGCGCCGATGAGCCGCAGCTCGATCTCTTCGGTGACTACAAGTCGAACGTCGCGCTTTACCCGACTTTTCAGAAGTATTTCCGTGACCATAAACCTCCGCTCCTTGCCATCTGGGGCAAGAACGATCCGTTCTTCCTGCCTCCGGGCGCCGAGGCGTTCAAACGCGACATTCCTGGCGCAGTCGTGCGCTTCCTCGATACGGGACACTTTGCGCTCGAGACGCACGCGGCCGAGATCGCAGCAGCTATCCGCGAGTTTCTCGTTCGGTAACTGCGCGGCTCAGATGAGCGTCCCAATCGAATTGGAGTTCGGCGCCGACCTCAATGATGTCGCCAATCAGTTGATCGAGCGTCACAAGGAGAGAGCTCATGTCGCGTGAGAACATGAATGTTGTGCTGGTCCATGGCGCCTGGGCCGACGGATCGAGTTGGGCCAAAGTAATCGCGCCGCTCGCTGCGGACGGCGTTAATGTTCTCGCGGCGCCGATTCCGCTGACTTCTTTTGCCGACGATGCCGCCGCGCTTGAGCGCGCACTCGAGCGAGTCTCGGGACCGATCGTCCTCGTGGCTCACGCGTACGCCGGGGCGGTGATCGCGGCGACACGCAGTGAGAAGGTAAAGGCTCTTGTCTACATCACCGCCCTTGCGCCCGACGAAGGTGAGACCGTGGCCGATGTTTTCTATCGGATCAAGCCTCATCCGATGGCGCCGAAGCTGGCGCCTGACAAGCATGGGTTGATCTATCTGCCTGACGAGGCATTTCCGGCAGCATTCGCGCAGAACGCCTCGGCGGAAGAACTGGCACTGCTGCGCGCAGTGCAACGGCCGCTTTCGCCCGCGTGTATTTCAGTGCGTGTGAATCGTCCGCTCTGGAAAGATCGACCGGCCTGGTTCCTGATAGCGGAGGGCGATCGCATGATCGCTCACGACACGCAGCGCTTCATGGCCGATCGGATGAGAGCGCGCGTGCGGTCGCATCCTGTCGATCATGCGCCAATAGTCACTGCGCCCGGCCTCGTCGTCGACATCATCCGCGAGGCGATGAACGGAGTTAGCAGCGCGTAGGCCGTCGCGTGGCTATTTGTAGCGAGGCAGAATCTCCTTGCCGAAGATTTCCAGCTCGCGCTTGACGACGTCCTTCTTCAGAAATCCCTGATCGCTCTGCCACACGAACCACTCCGGATGGACGTTCTCGGCCACCGCGTCCATCTCACGACGAACGTCATCGACGGTGCCGCAGAAGGCGAAGCCGCTGCGCTCGAGGCGCTCCATCGAAATCTCCGACGCCGGCAGCATCACCTTGCCGGTCGGATACTTGGCCTCGTCCTCGGGCAGGCGCCATGCTTCCGAGAATCCGAAGTGGTGAAAGAACTGCTTGAAGCCGATTCCGCAGATTCCGTCGTTGCCGAGCTTGTACGCCTGCTCCTTGCTGTCGGCGAGGTAGACGCAGTGCAGCACGCCGAAGCTCTCGCCGAGCGTCAGGTTGCGTCCAGCCTTCACCGCTTCCTGCTGATAGGCCTCAGCGAATTTGCGCACCACGGGAGCCTGGGGCAGGAGGACCGTCGGAATGATATTCTCGCGCGCACACCACCTGATCGTTTCTTCGCTGACCGAGAAGGCCTGGAACAACTGCGGATGCGGCCGCTGATAGGGCTTGGGCACGACGTTGATCTTTTGAATCCTGCCGAGCTCGTCGACCTCGCCCGGAAAGCCATATTGCCGCGTCCATTCGTGCGCGGGCCACGGCGTACCCTCTTCCGGAGTTGGATACTGATAATACTTGCCCTTGAAGCGGAACGGTTCGTCGCCCCACGCGAGCTTGAGGAAGCGGAAGACCTCCTCGAATGCCTCGCGGTTGATGCGATCGGTCTCGCTCTTGTCGCTCGCCGTCGCCATCACGTGGATCTTCTGCGCCATCTGGCTGAGCCAGCGGTTCTGATATCCGCGCGCAAAGCCGATGAAGGTGCGGCCCTTGGTCAACTGATCGAGCCATGCGATTTCGAGCGCGAGTCGGAGCGGATTCCATCCGGGCAGCACGTAGCCGATGGGTCCGACCTTCATGCGCTTGGTATTGTGAATGACGTGCTGCGTGAGCACGGGCAGACTGCCCATCTCGACGCCTTCGCTGTGCAGATGATGCTCAGGGAAACAGAAGCCGTCGAAGCCGACCTCTTCGGCAAGCTGCGCCAGCTCGACGACCTCTTCGATCATCGCGTCCCAGCGCTCCTGATGCATCGCGATCGGCCGCAGTTGGCGTCGCTCGGTCAGAGTGGCCGGCAACGTCGGCAGAACGAAGAACATGAACTTCATAGCTACTCCTTGGCCGCGCGGAAGCGTCCCGAATCGTTTAACAACTCAACTATTCGGCAAACATACGCCAGCTCGCGTCTGACCGCAAAGATGAATCACGGCCTGATCAATCGGCCGAGGACCAACACCGAGGCGTGACGAGCCAGACCATCAGCGCGAGACGAGCGGCGTCACGTATTGCACGGTTTGCAGCGCGGATCCGATCAGAACCAGGAACGCGCCGTAACCGCCGAGCGCTCGATCCGGCAAGTTATCCGCCCACCATTCTACCGACGGGCTTAAGACCGTCACCGTCGTGTTCAAGACACCTACCACCAATCCGATTTGGATTCCGTGGAGCAGCGCCTCCGAGCGGCCGGTTACCGCACCGCTGATTACGCCGGCGAGCCCCACCATCACGCCTCGCACCAGGTCGCCTAACAGACTGGCGCGCTCGATACGCGGACGCTGGTAGATGCGATAGGCGTTGGTCCCGAAGCCGAACTCGTAGGCGATATGCATCGCGAGCGCGCTCAGGACTCCGAATACGATTCCGAAATCGCGACCGACGGAGAGCCATCCGGCGGCACCGAAAGCGAACCCGCGCAGCGCCGCCATCGCCGCCCATTCCGAATTCGAAGGTGGGATTCCGCGCGAGCGCCGCCAGAGTTGATATTCGATCGTTGGCCCCAGGACGAAGGCGCCGGTTAGGCCGAACCACAAACCGAGCGTCGTCGCGTAGCCGAGACCGAAGATCGCGCAGTAGGTAAAAAGCCGCGAGACGAGCCGCAACGGCCCATGCTTGGTCCCGAGCAGATCGTAGGCGAGATAGAGGCCGCCCAAAGCGTTGAGCACCACGCCCGTGAGACTCAATAGCGGGACGATCTGAGCGACCGTGATCATGCGAATTCCGGACACGTCATTCTCCGTCGAACGTTTCGAGCGCCGTCACCGCGCCGCAATTGAGATCAGATTGAAGAAGTTTTTCGCGGGCGCTGCAATTCATCGCCGACGAGTTCTGGAGTATGACCTTCGTACGAGGTGACGCGCGATGGACCGTGATCGTATCGAGCAGCTCATCTTCCACGAAGCTTTGCTAGCCGATGAAAGCCGCTACGAGGAATGGCTCGCGATGTGGGCCGACGAATGCCTCTACTGGGTTCCGTCAGGCGCCGAGGAGATCGATCCCAGACGGTCGGTGTCGATCATCTATGACGATCGCGCGCGCCTCGAGGCGCGCATCGTGCGGCTGATGAGCGGGGTCGCGCATTCGCAGCAACCCAAGTCGCGGATGCGCCGAGTAATTTCGAATATCGAGATCGAGGACGAAGCCGGCGACATCGTCGTACGTTCGAACTTCATGCTGGCGGAGCTGCGGCACGGCAAGCAAAACATCTTCGCCGGCCGCACAATTCACAAATTGCGCGAGGTCGGCGGCCTGCTCAGGATCGCGTCGAAAACCGTGAGGCTGGTGAACAGCGACGAAGTGATCGACAACCTGACGTTCCTGATCTGAATCTTACGGAGAGCCCGCCGCAGGCGCATCGACGGTAGTGGTCTCGACCTGGGCCGAAGGCGCTTTGCCGATATCCTCGAGCGCGCCTTCGTAAGTCAGGCAGAACAGCGTCCGGCCGTCAGCACCTCCCAACTGACAGGCGATCGCATGACGACCGGGAGTTTCGACGGTCTCGACGACTTTGCCGTCCAGCACACGGTCGAAGCGATTCTTGTCGAAGAGCGCAACCCAGATCCCGGCCCCGGCATCGAGACAGATTCCGTCGGGCGATCCTTCGAGCGGAATCTTCGTCGCCTCACCAAGACTGCCATCCTGCTTGATCGGAAAGCTGCTGAGACGGCCGCCGAAGCTTTCCGCAACAACGAGGCGGCCATCGCTAGTGACGACCGCGCCATTGGGCCCGTTGAGATCCTTGGCGACCACGGCGACTCGGCCGTCGGGATGCACCAGCACTTCGGAACCGGGCTTGGCAGGCTCGCCCTTCAAAACATCGAAACCGAAATTGCCGACATAGGCGCGGCCCTGCCGGTCGACAACCATGTCGTTGAGGAACGGCGATACTGCGCTGAGATCCGCATGCACTTCCAGCGTGTTGCCTTTGATTCGCATCAGCTTGCGATCGCGCACGGAGACGACGAGCGGAGTGCCGTCGGGAAGAAAGCCGATGCCCGACGGGGTGCCGGGAACTTTCGCGATCGTCCGGCGCTGGCCGTCGGCCGTAATCGCGACGACATCGCCCGCGCCGATCTCGGCCATCCAGAGTTCACCGCCATGCCAGCGGGGCCCTTCCAGGAACAGGAAGCCGCTCGCGAGAGTCGTCGTGATGCGCTTGTTCATGAAGCCAACTAGCGGCGAATTGACAAGATTGTCAATCAGATTCGAGGCCTTGACGAGGTTGCAAATCGGCGCTCGCGGAGCGAGGTTATGGGCATCAACGCTCCGATCGAATCGGGCTACGCCAGCCCGCAGGAGAGTGCCTCATGCCGTCACATCTGAAGCTCGAGGAGATGGTGCAGGAGACGCGGGTTCATCGAAAGATCTACCTCGAAGAAGAGATCTTCGAACTCGAAATGGAGCGCATCTTCGAGAACCACTGGATCTTCGTCGGACACGAGAGCGAAGTCGCCGCGCCGGGCGATTTCAAGACCGTTAGCTTCGGCACCCAGCCTGCGATCGTGACGCGCGACGAGCACGGCGACATCCACGTCGTAATGAATCGATGCATGCATCGCGGTGCGACGGTGTGCCAGGAGAATCGCGGCAACTCGCCGACCTTGCGCTGCTGGTATCACGGATGGACTTACAACAGCCGCGGCGAGTTGATCGGCGTGCCGTATGCCGAGGGCTACGGCAGCAGCTTCGACAAGCGCAAATTCGGGCTCATCAAGGCGGCGCGCGTTGATAAGTATCGGGGGCTCGTTTTCGCCAGCCTCAGTCCCGACGTGGAGCCGCTCAGCGACTATCTCGGCAACGCGAGGCGCTACATCGATCTGTTCATGGAGCTCTCGCCCGAAGGCGAAGTCGAGACGCGCTCCGGCACTCACAAATACGGATACGATGGTAACTGGAAGTTTCAGATGGAAAACGGGGTCGATGGCTACCATCCGAACTTCGTGCACCAGGCATTCTTCGAAGCGCAGGCGAGCCGCATCGGCCGCAAGGTGATGCAGCTCTTCACCGGCAACGCCGATTACGAAAGCAAGGACCTTGGCAACGGGCATTCGATTCTCGACATGACGCCCAAGCGCCGCGACGGCAGCCGTCCCGTATCGAACCTGCTGCGTGGCGCGACCTCGCAGGCAGCCAGCGACGCATACGTCAACAGCATGATTGCGCGCTACGGCGAAGCGCGCACGGCGGAGATTTTCGCGGCGTCCAACGTCAACCTCGCGATCTTTCCGAACCTGCTGATCATCGGCATCCAGTTGCGAATGACGATTCCCGTGCACGCGACGCGCACCGACGTTCACCTCCTGCCGACGACGCTCAAGGGTGTGCCCGACGAGATCAATGTCGCGCGGCTGCGCGCGCATGAATCGTTCTATGGCTCCGCGGGCGGCGGCGCTCCCGACGATGTCGAGATGTTCAACCGATGCAGCGCGGGGCTCCGCGTCAAAGGCGCAGAATGGCTCGAGCTGTCGCGCGGAATCGATCGCGAGCGCGAGGAGGAGAACGGCGTAATCGTCGGCCAAATCACCGACGAGACTCCGCAGCGCGCCTTCTATCGGCGCTGGCGAGCCCTGATGATTCGCGCATCGCAGGCGCCGCAGCGAATCGCCGCGTTGCGCGCAGCTCCGAAGATCTAACAGAGAAGGATCACCAGCAAGGCACAAAGACACGAAGAAAACTTTTCCTTCGAAGCGGCGTCGCGCCGCTGCGCTTCGTGCCTTTGTGATCTGAGTGGTGAGTTCTGCTTCCGCTCCTTCCGCTCAATAGCCCGCGAACCCCATATCGGTGGAGGCTTGCGCGTCGGGATCCGTACACACATTGACGAGCGCGGGCTTGCCGCTCTTTATGGCGCGCTCGATCGCCGGGCGAATCGCGTCGGGCTGCTCTACGAACTCACCATATCCGCCGAGCGCCTCGACCAATTTGTCATAACGCTGGAAGCCGAGATCGCGTCCGACGGTGCCGCCCGTTTTGCGTGACGTGAAGCCACCGTTGTTGGAAACCACGACGACGATCGGAAGCTGATGCCGAATCGCGGTGTCCATTTCCATCCCGTTCCAGCCAAAGGCGCCGTCGCCGCTCAGCACCACGACGGGCTGATTCGGCCGCGCGGCTTTCGCGCCGATGCCGAACGGAATCCCGACGCCCATGCATCCGTGCGGTCCCGCATTGAGGCTGCATCGCGCCTGGAAAATCGGAATCGACTGGCGCGCGAAGTTGAGGATCTCGTGCCCATCGACGACGAGGATCGTGTCGCGCGAAATGACGTTCTTGACCTCGTTGCAGAGCCGCAGCGGATGAATCGGCACCGCGTTCGAATGGAGGAGAGGCGCTGAACGCTCGAGATTCGAGCGATGCTTGACGGCAAGCTGCGCGACCCATTCACTCTCATTCTTCGAATCGAATTTGCCGGCGGACTCGTCGATGAGCTGCTCGAGCACCAGCCGCGCATCACCGATAATGCCGATCTCGGCGGCGCGGTTGTGTCCGATTTCCTTACCGTCGAGATTCACGTTGATGAACTTTGCGTCCGCCGAGAAACGCGGCGGTCGCAGAAACGACAGCATCGAATTGGCCCGCGCGCCGATGACCAGCACCACGTCAGCCTCGCGAAATGCGGTCGATCGCGCACCCGGGAACGACCGCGGATGATCCTCGGCGATCACGCCACGGCCCTGCGGCGTCGTGAAGAATGGAATCCCGGTCGCCTCGACGAACTTCTGCAAAGTGCTCTCGGCCTGCGACCACAGCACTCCACTTCCAGTGAGCACTAGAGGTTTACGGGCTTTGGCTAATAGTGCGACCGCGCTGCGTATCGACTTGGGATCGCCCGCCGGCCGCGCATCGGTGCGATATGGCGCATCGACCCAGTGGACTTTATCTTCCTCGACTTTGCCCGACAGGATGTCGCCCGGCAGATCGAGGTAAACCGGGCCGCGCTTGCCGTCGAGCGCCTCACGAAACGCGATACTGATGTATTCGGGAATGCGATAGCCGAGATCGATGCGGTACGCAGCCTTCACGATCGGCCGCATCATCGGGATTTGATCCATCTCCTGGAACGTATCGAGCGTCGTGCCGCGCATCGGCGCCGCGCCGCCAATCGCGATAACCGGCGACGCATCGGCCCACGCATTACCGAGTCCCGTCACGAGGTTCGCGACGCCCGGCCCCATCGGCGCGATACAGATGCCGGGCTTGCCTGTGACGCGCGCATACGCGTGCGCCATCATCGCGGCCGCCTGCTCGTGGCGCACGTAGATGCCCTGCATGCCGAGGTCGAGGCACGCGCCGGCCGTGCCGCCGGTCGGCCCGCCCATCATGAAGAAGATCGTATCGACTCCTTCACGCTTGAACGCCTGCGCAATGATCTGTTCGCCGCGTAGTGTTCCCATGATTGGTTACCTCCTCCGCAGTGCGAGTCGGAACTCGCTACCGTGCAGGCCGATTTGCAATCGCACCCATCAGTTGCCGAAGTCCCAGCTCTCGCCGTTGTGATAGCGGCTGAGCACGTTCTTCGCGATCAGGATCTTGTGGACTTCGTCGGGACCGTCCGCGATGCGCAGCGTCCGTGCGCCCTGGAACATACCCGAGAGCGGCAGGTCGCCCGAGACTCCCGCGGCGCCCCAGACCTGGATCGCGCGATCGACTACGCGCTCGAACGCCGCCGGCACAAAGATCTTGATCGCGGAGATATCGGTGCGCGGATCACCGCCGCCGTCCATCTTCTCCGCGCAATGAATCGTCATGAGCCGCGCTGACTGGATGTCAATATACGAATCGGCAATGAAGCCCTGGATGAACTGCTTGGTCTCGAGCTTGCCGCCGTGCACCTCGCGCATCGTCGCCCGCTCGACCATCAGATCGAATGCCCGCCACATCTGCCCGACGGAGTTCATGCAGTGGTAGATGCGCCCCGCGCCGAGGCGATCCTGCGCCGCCTGATGGCCCGAGCCCGCGTGGCCGAGGGCATTGGTCAGGGGGACGCGCACATCCTCGTATAGGATCTCGCAGTGATCGCTCTGGCGGCCCCAGACCTCGACGCCGCGCACGATTTTCAGGCCCGGCGTGTTCTTGGGCACGATAATCTGCGTCATGCGCCCGTTGTCTTTTCCGACGCCCTCGGTGCGGCACATCACGATCAGAAAATCGGCGCGAAAGCCGTTCGATGTAAACCACTTGTGACCGTTGATCACCCACTCGTCACCGTCGCGCCGCGCCGTGGTCTTAATCGATCGCGGGTCGGAGCCGGCGGAATCGGGCTCGGTCATCGAGAATCCCGATTCCATCTTCCCTTCGGTGAGCGGCACCAGCCATTTTTCCTTCTGCTCCGCGGTGCCGTACTTGAGGAGAATCTGCTGGTTGCCCGAGTTGGGCGCGACCACGCCAAACAGGCTCGCCGCGCCGAGGCTGTAGGCGAGCACCTCATTCATGTAGGCGTGCTCGAGAAAATGCAGACCCGCGCCGCCGTACTCGGGCGGCAGATGAGGCGCCCACAGTCCCGCCTCCTTCACCTTCTGCTTGATCGATTCGCGCAGCTCGCGCGAGGCCTGGCGCTGCTCGTCATTCGCGCCGCGGCGCCAGTCGGCCCACAGCTTGCCCTCGTTGGGCAGGATTTCGCGGTTGACGATTCGCGCAGTGAGCTCGCGGATCTCATTGATGCGCGGGTCCAGCGTCGGGATTGGTTTAACGTTCATCTGCATAGTGGCCTCTTTCTGCGCCTGGAACTGGCGACGCGCACGACTCGCATGCGCAAGACTTCTGGTCTCATTGAATAATGGAAATCAGCCGCGATGCCTACTGCCAGGACTCCCTAATGCCACCCGCGCCGTCTTGACTAAGCGCATCGATTTTTCGGATTGTCCGGGCATGGAAAGTTCGCGCGTCGAAGTATCGAAGGTGCAAGTCGACTTCGCGCCCAAGGGCGTGCCTTACGGCGTCATTCTGCCTCCCGGCTACGAGAGGAGCGGTCCGATGCCGCTGTGCCTCGTGCTGCATGGCGGCGGCGGGAATCATCAGAACATGATCGATTCTAAGGCTCTGTTCGACGATTTGTGGGCGAACAAAGCGATACCGCCGATGGTGTTCGCGTCCGCCAGCACTAGCCCGCTCGGATTTTACCTGGATCATGCTGACGGCAGCGCGAGCTGGGAGCGCTTCATCGCGCTGGATTTCATCGCGCATCTGCGCCGCACCTACAATCTTCGCGCCGATCGCGATTCGACCGTGATCAGCGGCGTCTCGATGGGCGGCCATGGCAGTTTGAGAATTGCCTTCCGGCATCCAGAACAGTTTGCGGCTGTCGCGGCGCTCGAGCCGGCGCTCGATCCCGCGCTGCGCGTCGATGAGGTCGGAGAGCGCAACCGCTTCTTCTATCCTCTTGTAATGGATGCGGGCGGCGATCACACCGCTGACAAGTTGATCGGCAAAAATCGCGACGCGGCGCTCTTCGATGCGAACAATCCGGCGAATCTCGCGATCGCCAACGCGGACGCGATCCGCGCGAGCGGTCTTGCGATCTTCGTCGAGGCCGCCGACCAGGACGTGTTCAATCTGCACGACGGCGCCGAGTTTCTACATCGCGTGCTGTGGGACCTCGATATTGCACACGAGTACCGCGTCGCCCGCGGCGCCGATCACGTCGGGCCGACGCTGGGACCGCGGATGCGCGCCGCGTATTCGTGGGTGGGATCGATCCTGACGGCGCCGAAGGGTCAGGAAGATGAGCCCACCGCGGAGGAGCGCGCCTGGGTTGAATTCATGGAAAGCGGATTGAGGGGCACTCCGCCGGTTATCGATGCGGCAAGTCCCGCGATGATTCGCGCGTACCGGCGATGGCTCGCATCGGCCAGAGAACGGACTACCAAAATCGATTCAACCACGAATCGACGCTATGGCGTTCTGCCGTTCAAGAAGTCTTAGCGCGGCGCTTCAGGACAGGAATCGAATCACCTCGTCGGAAACTTCCTGGCGCTGCTCGACCTGCGGGAAGTGGCCGGCGTTAACAATCAGTTGAACCTTGGCGCCTGGAACCAGCTTGGCGAAGTCGTTGGCATAGGCCGGCGGCACGAGCGCATCCTTGGCGCCCCATACGATCAGGGTGTCGGCCTTGATGCGGCGCAGGCGGCGCTTCAACCCGCGCTCCGGTATCGGATGGATGAAATGCGAGGTGCTTGCGAGCGCGCCAAAGCGCCGTACGATCGCCGCGTCCATCGCGTCCTGCTCCGACGGCATCGCCAGCTTGGCCGCAACTTCCGATTTCGCAGGATCGCTGAACAGCAGCTTCACCAGCTTCTGCGGTGCAACCAGCAGATGGTCTGCGACGGGAGCCTCGTCGCGCCAGAGTCCCATCGGATCGATCAGCACGAGCTTGCCGACGCGATCGCGAAACGTGGCCGCATACTCGGCGGCGACCATCCCGCCGAACGAATGCCCGACGAGATCGACTTTTTCCAAACCGAGGCGATCGAAGAGGTCATCGTAGTAAAGCAGCAGGTCCGGAATTCCATCGAGCTGATCGAGGTCCTCGGTCTCCTCGGCGCCCGCGTGCGACGGAGCGTAAACGCGCCGATGCGCCGCGAGATCGTCGAGGAAGCCGTCCCACTCCTGCCCGAACGGGCCATGAAGATAAACGACCGGCGCGCCGTATCCCTTGACCAGCACCGGGTTCGCGGCGAATCCGCCCGGCATCGCTATATGCTGCGTCAGTTCCGTATTCATGCTTGCACCTTTGCGCGCTCAGCTTGTGCCGGTGACTTTTGGGTCGTGCGCGGCTGATTGCGCGTCGCGCCCTGCGGCCACCATCGATCGGCATAGCCCTCCTTGTCCCAAATGCCCTTGATCTTCGGCAGCACCTTCTCCGCAAAGAGGCCGGAGCTGTATGCGGTCAGCTCGGGATCCATCGACTGGATTTGCAGGATGACCATCAGATGGCCGACGCGGATATTACGCACCGCTTCTTCGATCTGATCCGCGACGGTCGCGGGGCTGCCGCCGATGACCATGCGCGAGTTCTCAACCAGCTGCGCCCACGTCGCCTCGTGCGGCTTGAAGTCGAAATTGAACGCGCTCGCGCCGCGATGCTTCAGCTGAAATTCGAAGCTGCGCTTGGTCATGAAGCCCGGCACGTTGCCGAAATGCGGCGCCACGTACAGCGACTTCGAATAGAAATTGCGCAGATGCTTCAGGTAGATGCGCTCCGCTTCCGCATCGGTATCCGCCACCACAACCAGTTGAGCGAATCCGGCGCGATACGGATTGTCGTCCATCCCCGCCTTTTCAACCGAGTCCCAGTACCCGTCCATCAGGACCTTCGCGTACTTGTGACCCATGAAGCTGAGATAACTGTAGGTGTAGTCGTTATCGGTCGCGAACTTCCAGGTCTCGACGGATCCTCCGCCCGCGAGCCAGATCGGCGGATGCGGTTTCTGCAGCGGCTTGGGCCACGGATTGACGTACCGCAATTTTGTGAATCGGCCGTTGAACGCAAACGGGCCGGGCCGCGTCCATGCCTGCTTGATGAGATCGTGCGCCTCGTAGTATCGCGGCCGCACCTGCGTCGGCGGGATTCCGTAGCAGCCCGTCGTATCCATCGGCGATCCAACCGGCAATCCGGCGACGAGGCGGCCGCCGCTCAGGCAATCGAGCAGCGCGAACTCCTCGGCAACGCGAATCGGGGGGTTGTAAAGCGGAATCGTGTTGCCGAGCACGACGAGAGCCGCATCGGACTTGCGCCGTGCGAGCACCGACGCGATCAGGTTGGGCGAAATCGGAAAGCCGTACCCGTTCTGATGATGCTCATTGAGACCGAGCCCATCGAAGCCGAGATCGTCGGCCATCTCGAGCTCGTCGAGATTCCAATGCAGATACTTTGCGACTTCGGGCGAATGGCAAAGCTCGTCGTTGGGCGGATCGACCCAGATGCTCTCGTAACGGTCGCGAAAATCGTCGGGCAGGTCGCGATAGCCTTGCATATGGAACCAGATCGTTTTCATCGGCTCACACCTCTTATACTTAGTAGTTCATCTCTCGCCGCGATGCAGTACACCTTCGCGCTCCAGCGCCGCGATTCGTTCGGGTGAGTATCCTAGATACTCACTTAGTATTGACTGATTATGCTGCCCGAGGGTTGGGGCTTGCGTGTTTGGGTGACGGCCGTAGCCGGAAAATCGCAACGGAAATCCCGGCACGACCAATTGTCCCAGGATGGGATCGTCGATGTTCCGTACGATCTCGCGCTCGCGCAGATGTGGATGCGCCATCGCCTCTTCCGTCGACAGCACCTCAGCGAACGGGACCCGGTGCTCCTCGAAAAGCCGATAGACGTCGTCGTCCGACGGCATCGCGTCGATCCATTCCTGGATGAGGCGCCTGAGCTCAACAGCATTCGCCATCCGCGCCGTGTTGTTGCAGAAGCGCGGATCGCTAACCCACTCCGCTCGGCCCATCGCGCGGCACAGATAAGGAAACTGATGCTCGGTGCCCGCCATGATCAGAATCGGATGACGCTTGCCGTTGAAGATTCCGAGGGGCGCCATCGCGTAGTGGTGCGCTCCGTTGCGACGCGGCGACACCTCTCCATGGCTCATACTCACCGCGTGCACCGGTAGATCGTGGTAGCTGAAGTAACAATCCAGCAGCGAGGTCTCGAGGTATTGACCCTCGCCCGTGCGCTCGCGATGAATGATTGCCGCCAGGATCGCCGATAGCGCGTGCACGCCCGTCGATATATCGCCGAGCCCGACCGCCGGAATGGACGGCGCGCCGTCGCGCTCGCCGATCATGCTGAGCACGCCTGAATATGCACACCCGATGAAATCATAGCCGGGACGATTCGCGAGCGGGCCATTCTGCCCGAAGGTCGAAATCGAGCACATGATAATTTTTGGATTCAGCGCTTTGACCGCGTCGTAGCCGAAGCCGAGCCGTGAGATCACACCGGGCGCGTAGTTCTCGACAATAATGTCGATCTTGGGAATCAGAGCACGAATGATCTCAGCAGCCGCCGGACTTTTGAGATCGAGACAGAGACTCTTCTTCCCAAGATTCTGCTGCACGTAGTAGCCGCTTCGGCCCTCGCGGATGAGAGGCACGGCGCGTGCGATATCGCCCTTGGGCGCAAACTCGACCTTGATTACCTCGGCGCCCATCTCGCGCAGATAGCGAGTCGTGGTTGGCCCCGCCAGCACCTGGGTGAAGTCGAGCACGCGGAAGCCTTCGAGCATGCGCTGCGATGCCATAAATTCTGCGCCTCTTATCGCGCCCCCACGCATCGCATCGTCAAGACAGAAAAACAAGCGCTCGAAACTGGCGGCGAAATACCGACCGGCAGCCTGTCGAGCCGCGCGAGCTCGCTGAAACTGGGTATTCGCGTCGTTGCGCCACTCGCGCGCCATTGCGGTTGACCGTGCGCAGCCGCTGTGTGAAAAGTCATCGCCGATCGAATCCGCGTGACGAGGAGGGTTACTGAATGTTCAATAGCACTGTCCTCGATGTGGCCGTCGGGGTTGTTTTTACTTTTCTAGCGGTGAGCCTGGCAGTGAGTACTGCAACCGAAGCATTGGCTTCGATTCTCAGTTGGCGCGCGGCGACGCTGCTGCAAGGCGTCAAGGATCTTCTGAATGACCAGAACTTTTCGGGCCTGGCGCTGCAAATTTACAATCACGCGATGGTCAGTCCGCGCGACGACGGGAAAGCAGAATCGGCAAGTGACCTGAAAAATCTGCCCGCATACATCGATCCGTCTCACTTCGCGGATGCGTTAATCGACATAACGGGTATTAGCAGCGCGGCGCCGGGGAATATCAGATCTACTATTCTCGAAAACGTCAAAGATAATCAGTTGCGGGTTCTTCTACTCGGAGTCGTCGAGCGCGCAGGCGGCGATGTCAACAACGTCAGGCACCAGATTGCAACCTGGTTCGACAATGGGATGGATCGGGTTGGAGGCGCGTACAAGAGAAAAATCCAGTTCTGCTCCTTTATAATCGCGCTGATTCTAGCTATTGGCCTGAATATCAGCGCGACTGACATCAGCAAGGCATTGTGGACGCAGCCGCTATTAGCCAGAACGATTGCCCCATCCAGCCCCATGGATGCGCAGGGCGCTTTCGACAAACTCTACGGCGTTGGTATGCCGATCGGCTGGAGCATAAAGAAATTCAATAACCTCAAGACCCCGGAGGGGTTAGATACGGTGGCCGGATGGCTCATAACCGCGATCGCCACTCTGTTCGGCGCGCCGTTCTGGTTCGACGCGCTGGAGCGAGTCGTGCGCTTAAAAGGATCCGGCCCGAGCCCCGCGGAGAAAGCGTCAGGGATGGGCGCCGCAGCCTAGTTTTAATGTCGCATATGCGTTAGAGCGGCATGGCGATACCAGGAAAGGAGGAACAGCAAATGTGTATTTCAAACAGCGTCGGAAAGAACGGAAATAACTCGCCGCTCGATGTTAAAACCGTGCAGCTTCTGCTCAATTTGAGCGCTCCGTCAAATCCTCCGTTGGCAGAAGACGGTGAAGTCGGCCCGTCCACGATAGCGGCGATCGAGTCTTTTCAGCGCACCGTGGTTGGCGTGACCACGCCCGACGGAGTTGTCATTCCAAACGGCGCCACCCTGGCGAAACTCCGCGCTACACTCCCAGCCGGATTCAGTTCAGCAAAGCTCAAGGGCACTATGATAAATGCAACGGATGCGAATGTACTTAAATTCGCGCCCGCGGTTTTAGCTAAAATGATCGCGCGCGATATATCCACTCCGCTTCGCCAATTGCATTTCCTTGCACAAGTCGGGCATGAGAGCGGCGAGCTGCGCTATACCGAAGAGATTGCGAGCGGCGCCGCCTATGAAGGCCGCAAAGACCTTGGCAACACGCAGCCCGGCGATGGGGAGCGATTTAAAGGCCGCGGCCTCATTCAACTTACGGGGCGCACCAACTATCAGAATTACGGAAATGCTATTGGCGTCGACCTGGTCACGAATAATCAATGGACGCGAGTCGCCACCGACCCGGACCTCGCGGTGGACGTCGCGGCCTGGTACTGGGACACCCACAATTTGAATCAGTATGCGGACGCGGACGATATCGAGACTATCACCCGGAAGATCAACGGCGGCCTGAACGGACTCGACGACCGCAAACGCATCGCCGCGCGCGCGAGATTTTTCCTGCAGCGATGAGGCTCGTCGCGTCGGGCGCGGCGAATGCCAACTCCAGCCGCGCGCCCGAGCGATCCGGCGTCCTTGACGCGTAGAGCCTGTCCGCATTAGCGTGTCTGTGACGAAAATTGTTCAACTGTCGAATGGTTAGGAAGCGTCAGGGCTGACCGCGCGAAGCACGTCGCGGATTTAGATCCAGGCTCTGCAAAAACGGCATCTCGAACGAGAGAACCGTATTTAATCGGCGAGGATTCAAATGAGCGAAGCTGTCCGTATCGATCCTGAGACAGGCCGGAAAATCTTCAACACTCGCGCCGCCAAAGCGTCGGAAAAGATCACCGGCCAGGGCTACTCGGTCCTCGCCGATCAGAAGCTGAAGGAGCTGCCGGAGCTTCCTCCGGGTGCGACCTTCAATGCTGAAGAGCAGGCAAAATACCGATCGTTCAAGGAAGCCCGCCGCGGCGCCGCCGACTACATGTCGATGGAAGGCGAGTTCAAGAAATATCTCGATGACGTCTATTCAGAGCCGCCGATCGAGCGCGAGGCGCTTACTGACGAATGCGAGATCCTGGTGGTCGGCGCCGGCTTCGGCGGTCTACTGCTATGGCACAAGCTGAGCCAGGCCGGTTTCACCGACGTGCGCTTCTGCGAGAAGGGCGGCGACGTGGGCGGCACATGGTACTGGAATCGCTATCCCGGAATCGCGTGCGACGTCGAATCCTACAGTTACCTCCCGCTACTCGAGGAGATGGGCTACGTCCCCTCGATGAAGTTCGCGTCGGGCTTCGAAATCCTCGAGTACTGCCAGGGCATGGCGCAGAAGTTCGGCTTCTATGACCACTGCCTGTTCCACACCACGGTCCAATCGACGACTTGGGACGAGAAATCGGGCCGCTGGATCGTCGAGACCGATCGCGGCGACAAGATGCGCGCGCGATTCGTGATCCTCGCCAACGGCATCCTCACGACCCCGAAGCTCGCGCGCATCGCCGGGATGGAGAAATTCAAGGGGACGTCGTTCCACACCTCGCGCTGGGACTACAACGTCGACCTGCGCGGCAAGACCGTCGGCATCATCGGCACGGGCGCGACGGCGGTACAGGCAATACCTGAGCTCGCCAAGACTGTCGGACAGCTCTACGTATTCCAACGCACACCGTCCTCAATTGATGTGCGCGATCAGCGAGCGACGACCGAGGATGAACGACAGACGTGGGCCAACGAGCCCGGATGGGCCCGCGCCAGGCGCGCCCGTTTCGCGAAGATCTCGGCGGGCCGCACGGCGATCCAGGCCAACGACGATTACCTCGCCGGCAAGATCACGGAAATCAAAGAGCCCAAGAAACACGATAAGCCAATCAGCCCCGAGGAGCTGATCCAGAAGCAGCTCGACGCCAACTTCCGAATCATGGAGCAGATCCGCGCCCGCGTTGACGCGATCGTCAAGGATCCGAAAACGGCGGCGGCGCTCAAGCCGTACTATCCATATGGATGCAAGCGGCCGACGTTCCATGATGAATACCTGCCGACGTTCAACCTGGCAAATGTGCATCTGGTGGACACCGCTCCGCGCGGAGTGAGCGAGATCAACGAGCGCGGCGTCGTCCATGAGGGCGTCGAATATCCGCTCGATGTGCTGATCTACGCGACAGGCTTCCAGTGGATGGGGACCTCGACCTTCAACATGGTAACGGGCCGCGGCGGCCGCACGCTCAAGGAGAAGTGGGAGACCGAGGGCACCAAGACGTTCCTGGGACTGCATAGCCACGGCTTCCCCAACCTGTTTATCGTGACCGGTCCGCAGGGCGGCGGCGGCAGCTTCAACTTCACCGACGCGATCGACGCGCACGGCGACTATCTCGTCTGGTTGATGCAGACGATGCGCGATCGCGCAGCGCGAATTGTCGATGTCCGCAAGGAACCGGAAGAAGACTACGCCATTCATTGCCGCGACGTTGATATCGCGACTGCGCCGCTGCGCGATTGCATCTCCTACTACAATGGCGAAGGCAACGCGGCGCCCGGCAGCCTCGCGTACTATGGCGGCGGCAGATGGCATAAGTACCGCGTCGCAGCGCAATCGAGCCTCGAGCCCTACATCTTCGAGGAAAGGCCCGACTCGCTGACCGGGAAATGAACGGCGCCGATCGCGACTAAACTCGCGGCTCCGAAACGATACCGCTCTGCACGAGGCGATCGATCGCATCGGCGTCGAACCCAGCCGCGGCGAGCACCTCGCGCGTATGCTGACCCAGCATCGCGGGGCCACGGCTCACGGCGACCGGCGTCTTCGAAAGAGTTAGCGGAGTGCGCGGGAAGCGCCGCTCATCGACCTCGGCGAGAAACTTCCGATCCGTGAGTTGCGGATCGGATAGCGCCTGCCCGATATCGTTGATCGGTCCGCAGGGCACGCCTTTGCCCGCGATCTTCTCGACCCAGTACGCCGTAGTGTTGCGAGCCAGGACGGATTCCAGTTTCGCCTGGAGCGCATCGCGATTCGTCAGGCGCAGGGAAGGCCGCTTGAAGTTCGGATCGTCCGCCAGGCCAGGCTGATCGAGCGCCTCACACAAGCGACCCCATAATTTTTGGTTACTAACTCCGACGACGAGATATCCGTCTTCGGTCTTGAGCGCTTCGTAGGGCGCGGCCAGCCGGTGCCGCGAGCCGTTGCGCTTGGCCACGGTGCCAGTCGTCAGGAACATTCCCGACTCCCAGACGGTGTATGCCGCAGCAGCTTCGAGCAGCGAGGTCTCGACGTACTGTCCCTCGCCAGTGGTGGTTCGGTGATGAACGGCGGCGAGTATCCCAAGCGCGGCGAAAGTTCCCGCGTTCAGATCGGCAATCGGAACTGCGGTCGAACTCGGACGCGTCGAATTCGGATCGCCAACGTAACTCATGATCCCGCTCATCGCCTGCGCCACCAGGTCAAGGCCACCCCGATTGCGATAGGGACCGGTCTGGCCAAAACCGGAAACCGACGCGTAGATCAGGCGCGGATTGATCTCGGCCAGCGCTTTGTAGTCGAGACCCGCTTTGGCCATCACGCCGGGCCGATAGTTCTCGACGAAAATGTCGGCGTCCTTCGCCAGCCGGCGCATCACGTCCGCGCCCTCGGGCGACGTGATATCGACTGTGATCGCGCGCTTGTTGCGATTGACGAAATCGAACGCCTTGAACGGGTTGTCGGGCTGGCCGCGCGTCAGGTCGCCGCTGAGCGGCTCGATCTTGATCACGTCAGCACCAAGGTCGGCCAGGATCAGCGAACACCAGGCTCCCGCCAGCACGTGGGTGCAGTCGAGGACTCTAAGGCCATTCAGCGCGCCGGTCGTCTTCATGCTCGTAAACCTCGTGCCGTATTGTGGAACATTATGTTCTATGTTATGGAACATAAGAAAATCCGTCCCCGCTGTCAACTCGACATGGAGAGCGTCAAAACCGCCCTGAAAGTTCTCGAACTGGTAGGTGCTGCCGGACAGGTTGGCGTCAGCGAGCTGGCGCGCGAAACCGGCGAGCCCAAATCGACCGTGCAGCGAAATCTCGTAACTTTGCACGAGGCTGGATGGATCCGGCCGGTCGAGATTGATGGCCGGCGGCGTTGGACCTTGAGTGCCAGAGTTTTGACCCTCGCCCGCCAGCTGCAGCCTGCACCCGGCCTGCGCGAGGTTGCGCTCGAGGTGATGGAAACTTTGCGCGCCCGCACCCAGGAGACGATCCATCTGACGCTGCGCGATGGAGACGACGTCGTATTGATCGAGCGCCTCGATTCGCCGCAGCCGTTGCGCACGGTCCGTCAGTTGGGCGCGACGGCGCCGATGCATCTGAGCTCCAACGGCAAGGCGATCCTGGCTCATCTGCCAAAGGCTGAGCAGGCCAAATATCTGAATCGCCATCTCGAAACATGGACGCCCAAGTCATTGAAGGATTCCCGCGCCCTGGCTCGCGATCTCGAGCTCGTCAGGAAACGCGGCTTCGCCTTGAACGATGGCGAGCTCGATATACAAATTCGCGCCGTTGCTGCGCCGATCTACCTGAGTCCCGGCCAGCCGATTGCGGGATTATCGATCTCCTGTCCCGCGACACGCTTTCCGGACTCATTGATAAACGAATATGGAAAGCTGGTCCGCGCCGCGGCCAAGAAAATCAGTTCCCTGCTCGCGGAAACTGGTTGACGCGATCTATACTGCGCTCGACTTCATCCTCACCTGCACGGAAGGCGGACCTGATGAGCAAGCGCGCGGTTGTCGTGGTCGATATCCAGAACGAGTATTTTCCGACGGGCAAGTTGCCGCTGGTCGGTATCAATGAGGCCGCCGCCAACGCGGCCAAGGTGATCGAAGCGGCGCGCGCCAAAGGCGACGAGGTCATCTATATCCGTCATGAAGGCGCGGGCGCGAACGCGCCCGTTTTTACACCCGGCACGAGTGGCGTTGAGATCAATTCCGCGGTGCGTCCGCGCGAGGGCGAGCCGGTCATCCTCAAGCACTATCCAAATTCGTTCCGCGACACCGAGCTGAAGCAGGTGCTCGATACGAAGGGAGTCAAGGACATCGTCATCGTCGGCGCGATGAGTCACATGTGTATCGACGCGACCAGCCGCGCTGCTGCCGATTTCGGCTACAACGCGGTGATAGTTCACGACGCGTGCGCGACGATGAATCTCGAGTTCAACGGCACCACCGTTCCCGCCGCGCAGGTTCACGCCGCATTCATGGCCGGCCTCGCGTTCGGCTACGGCAAGGTTACGACCACCAGCGAATTTCTTTCGTGAGATCTTCTGATCGTTCCGAGTAATCAAATGACTGCTGATCTGGTTCTGCAAAACGGGAAAATATACACCGTCGATTCGCCTCGGCCGTGGGCCGAGGCGCTCGCGATTCGCGACGGCAAGATTGAATTCGTCGGCGCCGACAGCGACGTCAAATCATTCGTCGGTCCCAACACTCGCGTCATCGATCTCAAGCAGCGCATGGCGATGCCGGGAATCAACGACGTTCACGTGCATCCGCTGCTCGGCGGCCGCGCCGACCTTTACGAATGCCGTTTCCTGCCAACGCTTTCGCTCGATGAAGTCCTCGCCGTGATTCGTGCGGAGGCGCGCAAAGCCAAGCCCGGCGCATGGATCGTAGGCGGCTCGTGGGGCAGCAACTTCACCGACGCTCTAGCCTCGCTCGACACGCTGCGCGCGCTTGACGACGCGAGCGAAGGACATCCGGTGATGCTGCGCGATGACAGCGTGCACAATCGATGGGTCAACTCGCGAGCGCTGGAACTGGCGGGTATCGGCGCCGACACGCCCAATCCGCATGACGGAGTGATCGTCCGCGACGAAGCGAGTGGCGCTCCGGTCGGACTGCTGTTCGAAGCTGCGACCGGAAAAGTCGAATCCGCAGTTCTAGCATCGAGTCCGCAATCGATCGAAATGGACGTGGCCGCGGTCGCGCGCGCGATCGAAATCCTGAACTCGTACGGTGTCACCGGCTTTCAGGACGCCGCCGCGTCGGGCGCAGTGATGTCCGCGTACAACATCCTCGACAAGCAGCGAAAGCTCTCCGCGTGGGTGGTGGGCTCGATGCTCGCAGATCGGGTCCCGTTCCTGGGCGGCTCGGCCGGCGACGACCTGATCGACCAGCGCGCCAGCTTTGCGAGCCCGCACGTGCGCGCGAGCTACGTCAAGATCTTCATGGACGGCGTGCCGATGTCGCGCACCTCGGCGTTCATCGAACCTTACCTGCCCGACAAGGCGCACGGATGCTGCTTTCGCGGCGCGACGATCAAAAATCTGCCCGAGCTCGCGCGCCTGATTGCCAAGCAGGAAGATCGCGGCCTCGCGGTGAAAATCCATTGCGCCGGCGATGCCGCGGTTCGCACCTCGCTCGACGCAATCGACGTGGTGCGCTCGTTTAAAGGACCGACGAGGCTCACGCATCAAATCGCGCATGCCGGATTCGTTGATCCCGCCGACGTCGCGCGCTTCAAGGAACTCAACGTGGTCGCCGATCTGTCGCCGATTCTGTGGTTCCCCAATCAGATCATCGACGGTATCGAGCAGGCCGTCGGCGAGCGCGTCCGAACCTACTGGCCGAATCGCGATCTCAACAACGCGGGCGTTCTGATCGCGACCGGCACCGATTGGCCGGTGGTGCCGAATCCCGATCCGTGGTCGGGGCTGGAAGGCCTCGTGACGCGGCGTAATCCGAGTGGTCGATTCGATGGCGCGTTGTGGCCGGAACAGGCGCTCGATCTTCCGACGGCGATCGCCGCTTACACGGTAAATCCCGCGCGAGCGATGGGCATGGGCGACATAACCGGCTCGATCGCGGTTGGTAAATCAGCCGACCTGGTGGTGCTGGATCGCAATCTCTTCGAAGTCGCGCCGAGCGATATCGCCGACGTGAAGGTACTCACGACCTTCTTCGAAGGACGCGAAGTGTATCAACGGCAGTGACCGAAGCCGTCGCGCTCCGGTTAGTGCGCGCGGGTCGTACGCAACCAGCGGTCGATTCGAACCTGGAACGAATTGATCTCCGCGACGCAGCGATCGCAGATCGCGTGAGGCATCTTCGCGCCAAGTGGAATGCCGAACAGCGAACGGCGCTTGGGAACCAGCAGGTCACCGCAGCGATAACATCGAAGTCTAACGCGTACGGGCATGGTAAAATTTTTTCAACTCCGCCTGCACGCAGCCATCAAACAGGATTGGCTCGTGCCTTGATCTGACGGATCGTTCGCCCCTAAAATTTTGGGGACCAAAAATTTGAGAACGCAATCTAATCGCCGATGAAAATCGTGGCCGGAATCGACGTGGGCGGCACGAACACGGATGCGGTCCTCGTTCGCGACGGCCAAATCGCCGCATTTGCCAAAGTCCCCACGACTACGGATGTGCGCAGCGGCATCGTCGAAGCGCTCGCGCAACTCGGCGACGCCGCTTCCGCGCAGCGCGTGCATATCGGAACTACCAGCTTTACCAACGCGCTCGTCGAACGGCGCGAGCTCGCGCCCGCCGCCGCAGTGAGATTGGGTGGACCTGTATCGCAATCGCTGCCGCCGACCTGCGATTGGCCCGAGGATTTGCGCGCCGCGACTCGAACGCGAAGTTTCTTCATCGAAGGCGGACGCGAATTCGACGGGCGCCCGATCGGCACGCTCGATCGCGCGGCGATTCGGGACGTGGCGCGCGCGCTCGCCGAAGATCGAATCACGCAGGCAGCAGTCACAGGAGTATTCGCGACCTCGCATCCCGACGACGAAATTCAGGCGGCGAAATGGCTGCGCAAGGAGAACCCTGCACTCGCGATCACGATGTCGCATCGCATCGGGCGCTTCGGGATCATCGAGCGCGAGAATGCCACGCTCCTCAACGCGATGCTGCGGCCGCTCGCCGCGCGCACGATCGCAGCCTACCACGATGCCGTTTCGACGCGGCTCTTTATCAGCCAGAACGACGGCACCGTGGTCCGAAGCGACAGCGCGTCCACGATGCCAATCTTCACGGTCGCGTCGGGACCGACGAACAGCCTCCGCGGCGCTTCGATACTCGGCGGCGCGCGCGACGCGATCGTGCTCGACGTCGGCGGAACGACGACCGACGCCGGGGTGATCCATGGCGGCTATCCGCAACCGGCGGGACTCGAGCTGACGGTCGCGGGAGTGCGCACGAATTTTCGGATGCCGGATCTCTATTCGATCGGCATCGGCGGCGGCAGCCTCGTTGACGAAGCCAGCGGCGCGGTCGGCCCGCGAAGCGTCGGCTTCCGGCTCACCAGCGAGGCGCTCGTATTCGGCGGCAACACGCTGACGTTGACCGATGTCGCCGTCGCCGCGGGGCGGCTTGCGATCGGCGATCCTGCTCGCGTCGCCAATCTCGATCGCGAACTGATGGCGCGCGTCGATAATCATCTGCGCCGGCGCCTCGAACGGCTGCTCGAAAACTATGAGCGAGCCAATCAGCAACTGCCTGTTGTTCTCGTCGGCGGCGGCGCGGCGCTGATCGAAGAGTTGCTGCGATCGCTCGGGCGAACCGTGATCTGTCCAGCTCACGCCGGAATCGCCAACGCGCTCGGCGCGGCGATGGCGCAGGTGGGCGGCGAAGCCGACCTGACCTTCGCGGCGGCGGAAGTCTCGCGCGCCGAAGCGTTGTCGCGCGCCGAGCAGGAGGCGCATCGGCGGGCCGTCGCCGCAGGCGCGGCGCCAGGTTCAACGATCACCGTCGAACTCGAAGACGCCGCCCTTTCCTACCTTGCCGCCGATGCGATGCGCGTGCGGGCGCGCGCCATTGGTGACATCGAAGAGTCTTCCCAGTGAGCTACGCGATCACACGGCGGGACATTCCAGCTCTTGCGCTTGGCTCCGCTGTACTTGGTACGGGCGGCGGCGGAAATTCTTACTACGGACAGCTCGCTGCCAATCGCCTCCTTGCCGACGATGCGTCGGTAACGGTTATCGGTATCGACGAGATGGACCCGTCATCGTATGCAATTACTTCGGCGGCAATCGGCGCGCCGCTCGTATGTCTGGAGAAACCTCCCAGCCTGCTCGCGCTGCAAAGCGGGTTCAAGTCGGTGCGCGATGCTCTGCGGGGTAAAGTCGGCGCGTTTTTCGCCGTCGAGATCGGCGGCCTGCAGTGCATGTTTCCGCTGCTGCTCGCGGCGCAATGCGGCGTGCCGCTGCTCGATGGCGACAGCATCGGTCGCGCCTTTCCGGAAGTGCAGATGAGCACGTTTGCGATTTACGGCACGACCCGAGGCCTGCCTTCTGCGCTAAGCGGCGATCGCGGCCTCCTCATGGCTGGAATGCCGGACTCAGGCAGAGAGCGGGCGCCGTCGGATCCACCCGGCATCGAGCTCGAACGAGCATTGCGCCGCGTGTGCGCCGACAACGGCGGTCTGATTTACATGACAGCCGCATACGATCACGAATCGCTTAGCCGAACGCTGATCCGCGGAACGATTTCGCTTTCGCTCAAAATCGGGCGCGCAGTCGAAGCTGCACGCGCGAGCCACGAAAATCCCGCGGCCGCGATTTGCCGCGTCGCAGATGGCCGCCGTTTCATCGGCGGAAAGATCGCGGACGTGCAGCGCACATTTCGCGGCGGCCATGATTGGGGGAGCATCCTGATTGACGGCGTCGACGACGATCGCGCGCGCCAGGCCGCGATCGACTTCAAAAACGAATACCTCATCCTGAAAGTTGACAACCAGGTTGTGCTAACTGTGCCCGACTTGATCACGCTGGTCGAAACCGACACCGGCGCTCCCGTCAGCACCGAGATTCTGCGCCCCGGCTTGCGCGTAACGATCCTCGGCCTGCCGTGCTCACCCCTGATGCGCACCGAACGCGCGCTGCGCTCGGTCGGCCCGGCAGCATTCGGCTACGATCTCCCCTTCGTGCCACTCAATCCAGCGAGCTAGACAAACTGCCACCTTCCCCGGGTCGTAATCCAGCCGGCGCAATCCGTTCCGGGCGACTAATGTAACACTTGACGCATAGCTGCCCAATGTCCATTGTTGTCAGACAGTAGACAATTCACCAGGACGGCAGACTTGGAGCCAGGGGCCAATGACCATGGCAAGTGCAAGGGAACTGTTGGTGGCATTATGGAGGTTTGCCGGGGACGAGCGCGGTTCTCGTTCGATCGGCTAGGGGGCTGTGCTGGGCCGCGCTGATCAACGTGCGGGCCATCAGAAGCCAAGCTCCGCAACGGATGGGAACTATCCTGGCGCTCGACCGCATGATGTGGGCCCTCGTTGCGGTGGCACACGAGCTTGCAATCACCTTGAAGCATAGATCGTGGACGATTTCCCGATTTGATCACGCTCGTCGAAACCGACACCGATGCTCGGCGTTCGGCCACGAGCTCCCTTTCGTGCCGTTCTATTCCGCGACCTGAGAACGCACTTCTGCCGAATCGGTCTGCGCCCGATCTCATGGCATTGGAAGCAACTACCTTGCACCGGAATCTGGTTCGATCTATTGAGGGCCCTGGAATTGGATATTCAAAAAAGCAAATCCGGGTGAGAGACTTCAGGGGGCAATCATGGATTCGCTGTTGCTGGAAAAGATTCCACAGACAGTTGCAGGAAAGCAGCTTCGATGGTACCTGGAGCGGCTGATTTCCGCGGGTGAGAAGGCGTCGTTGGACGACCGGGCCAACTACATTCCTGAGCTGCAGAAGAGAATCGCAAACGCCGAAAATCTCGACGACTACCGGGAAAACTGGCGGGCGTTCGCAGTGCGGCTCGGAAAGTTCGCCCAGGTTTACGTGGAAACCGCGGATGAATTTTCGATCAAGGCTGGAATCACAACAGAAAAAGGGCACAAGTGGTGGTTGACGGTCGAGGTGGAGACTCAGGCGCCAAACCGGATCATCAAGATCGATTGGCAGCGCCAGGTCGATTTCAAACTCGAGGTCCGCAGAGCAACGGAGGCGGATGCGGCCGCGCTCGCGGAGATCGAGCGTAAATGCCCGATCGTTTTGGGCGACACCTCAGTTTACTTCGATCGCGGTAATGACTATTTCGCCTTCGCCCGCCTGATGGAGGAATCAACGGTCGGGATTGCCTTCGTCGACAACCAGCCAGCCGCAGTGAGTTGCGGCGCGATGCATCGGGTGAGAATCGGGGGCGTCATTCGGCCGATTGTCACGGTAGCGCATCTCCGTGTCATGCCGGAGCATCAGCGCAAAGGATTGTGGGGCGCGGTGAATCGCGCCTTCGACCATTATTGGAAGGACGTCGACGGGTCCAATGCGTATATCGCCGTCAACAATGCGGGCATGCAGCACGGGTTCGCCAACACGCCAAACAAGTGGCACGTCATCGTACTTCGAGTGCAGTTGCCCTGCGCCAAGCTTGCCGGGCCACCGTTCGGACGAGTGGCGACTCCGGATGACGCCGGCAGGATAGTTAATCTGGTTAACGCAGCACATCAACGTGAGGAGATGTTCGTCCCGTATACGGTGGAATCGCTCAGGGCGCGGCTCGAACGCGCAAAGAGTTGCTATTCGTGGGATCAAATCCTGCTCACCGATCGCGCGGTGCTCGGTGTATGGCCGGCCGGCGACCTGCTGAAGGTCATCACCGAAACCAAAGGCATTCGGAGCGTATCGCGCCGTGCTCTGGCGCTCGATTACGGATTTCTTCCCGGCGGCGAGGACGATCTCGAAAAGTTGCTGCGTGCCCGGTGCACGACCCTGGCCGCGGAGAAGATAGACACGCTTTCGATTTTCAGCTCCGAGCCGTCGCCGGGATGCGCACGACTCTGCTCACTCGGACGCGAAGCCGAGCCGTTCAACATGTGGAGTCCGGGAATCGCGGAGCCCGCGGATTCGATCAGTCACGGGCTTTACGTCGATCCGATCTATTTCTAGCGGCCAATCTATGGTTTCACTTCGGCAAGAGCACGCTGATGCTTTCTCTGTCATGGATACGGCGGATCGCTTCGCCAAAGAGCGGCGCGACTGAGACGACCTCGACTTTGGGTGAAAGGATCACCGGTTGGGTTTCGATCGAGTCTGTCACTATCAGACGTTGAATAGGACTGCGTTCCAGCCGCTCCATTGAGCCTGCGCCGAACACCCCGTGAGACACCGCCGCGTAGACTGCTGTTGCGCCTCGCTCGACGAGCTTCTCCGCCGCATCGACCAGCGTGCCGGTTGAGATCGTGAAGTCATCGACCAGGAGAGCTGTCTTTCCCCGCACCTCGCCGATGATCTCGAGGACCTGGGCACGTTCATCGTGCGCCTTGCGTTCTTTGTCCGCGATCGCGATCGAGGTGCCAAGCAGCGATGCATACTTGCGGGCCTGCTTTGCGAAGCCGGTGTCAGGCGAGACGACAACGAGGTCCGGCAACTTCCTCCGTTGAATCTCCCTAGCGAGCACCGGCAGCGCGTACAGATCGTCGACCGGAATGTGGAAGAAGCCCTGGATCTGAGGTGCGTGCAAGTCCATCGTCACCACGCGATCGGCTCCCGCCACCGCGATCGCGTCAGCGCAGACACGGCCGCGAATTGAAACCCTCGGTTCGTCCTTCTTGTCACCCTTTGCATAACTGAAATAGGGCATCACGACGGTCACCGAGTTCGCACTCGCGCGCTTCAACGCATCGATCCAGAAGAGCAGTTCCATGAAATTGTCGTTGGTGGGAAAGACCGTTGATTGAACGACATAGACGTCGCGCCCGCGCACGTTTTCCTTGACCCGCACAAACAGATTGCCATCCGAGAACCGCAATACCTCTCCGGCCCCCTGCTGTGTGTTCAGGTACTTACAAATCTTCCGGGTCAGCTTGGGACTGCCGCTGCCGCCAAAGATGACGATGCCATCCGCGAGTTCTTTATTTCGTTTCATCTCTCCCTTCCCACCTAACTGAAAAGAAAAGGGCGGTGCGAATCGCACCGCCCTTCTTAAGTGCGCAATCAGAAAATCGATCAGGCGTGGCCGTGGCGCAGGAGCTTGCCCGGGGTTGCGCCCGTGCACTTGCCTTCATCGAAGGTCTCGACGCCGTTCACGATGATCGAGCGGTAGCCGGTCGAATGCTGCACACGACGCCATTCGCCGCCCGGCAGATCGTGGACGATCTCGCCGACCCAGTCGGGCTCGACGCCGAGGCGCTTCAGATCGTAAACGACGACATCGGCCGCCGCGCCTTCGCGCAGCACGCCGCGATCGCGGAATCCGGCCGCATGCGCAGGCAGCGCCGACAGGCGGTAGTGCGCTTCTTCGAGCGTGATCTTCTGCTCATCACGAACCAGCCAGCGCAGGAAGTCGGTCGTGAACGCGCCGCCAGTGAAGAATTTCGTATGCGCACCGCCGTCGGAAACGCCGGGGAAGGTAAACTGCGAGTTATTGATGATCTCAGCCATGTAGTCGGCGTTGAAACCGCGGTTGGGGCCCAGGAACTCGGCCTTGAGATCGGTCGCGACCGCGATGTCCAGCATCGCTTCGATCGGATGCTTGCCCTCTTCCATCCCGATCTGGCCGAGCGACTTGCCGACGTGTTTCTCGAGCGCCTCGTTGTTCTCTACCCACTGCACGATGAGATGCTTGGGGTTGCCGCCGACGCCGGCCTGGATGGCCTTGAAGTTGTTGTCGCAGTTGTCATTGGCGTGGATCACCGCTTTGCGCAGCGCGGGATCCTGCATCTTGGCGATCTTCTCTTCCTTGGTGCCGGTGGTCAGCACGCGCCATTCGGGCAGCGTGTCGTAGAGGTTCCAGTTCTCGAGCGTGAAGGCGAAGCCGGAGCGAACCGTTCCCGCCTGGCCGAAGATTTGCCGACCCTTGGCGCGATTGCGCTCGACGAAACGCATGCTGCGGCGATGAATCTCAGGATTGTTGCGCGTCGGAATGATCGCCTGCCACAGGATTGGGCGCTGCGATTCATCGGCGAGCTGCTCGACGAACGTCAGGTCGCGGCGCGCGTCGCCTGTGCCCTGCGTAATTTCCATGAAACCTTCGTCGCGCTTTCTGAGAACGCGCGCGAGATTGAAGATGTCCTCGTCGCACATCGTGTCGGTGACCATCGGCGAACCGTCAAAGTCCGCCTGCACCGAGTTCTCACCGAGGCGCTGGATCGAAAAGCCGCACAGGCCCGCGTCCATGCCTTCGTCGAGAATCCGCGCCATCTCAACGCGCTCGCGCTCAGTGGCGACACGCGTCTTGGCCGCTTCGAGGCCCATGACGTAGGTCATCAGCGACGCGGTCGGCATGTACTGGATGCAGTTGACGCCCTTGGGCGAGCGGTCGAGCGAATCCATGTACTGCGGAATCGTTTCCCAATCCCAGTTGATGCCGGCCTTCATCGAGGCGTAGGGAATCGCCTCGGTGCGGGTCATTGTCAGCATCGAACGGTCGCGGAAATCCGGCTTGCACGGGGCAAAGCCGAAGCCGCAGTTGCCGAGCACCAGCGATGTCACGCCGTGCCATCCCGAGATCGTGCAATACGGGTCCCACCGAATCTGCGCGTCGTAATGCGTATGCAGATCGATGAATCCCGGCGCGACGATCAGGCCGTCAGCGTCGATGACCTTCTTGGCGAAGCCCGGAGCGCGGCCGCCGAGTTGCGCGACTTTGCCGTCCTTGATCCAGACGTCGCCGCGGTAGCGCGGAACGCGCGTGCCGTCGACGATCGTTCCGCCTTTGATTTGAATGTCGTATTCAGCCATCCCTGGTCCCTCCGCTTGGTAAGGACTATGGCGTCACTTAATTTTGTGGCGTTTATTCGCTGTGTTTCTCATAACAAGAATCAGTGCGCCTGCGCCAGCACAACAGCGGTACTTATCGAGCCCTATCGGTCAGTTTTAAGGGATTCGCCCGAGGAGCTCGCGCGCTTGCTCGATGACGG